>PXAP01000251.1 GCA_003567115.1 Bacteroidota bacterium | reverse complement strand
TGGTTGTGAAATAATCATCTGTCCCTGGCTCGATTAACCGTCCATAATTCCTTAACGCCAATGCCCACTCGTCCGGACTGTCTGAGTAATCAAATATCCATAGGGTATAATCTTTTGCGACTTCAGGTGATAACCGTCCCAACCAGTCAAGTGCGGCAACACGCAGCGTTGGATGCGATTGCAAATCTCCCCCAATACCCACTCGAAACGGCATGCCGATCTCAAAGTCTTCTCCTGTATCTAAAAGTTCAATAACTAAACGTGTCGCTTCATCGGGATGCTGGTTCATTAACCAAATCAGTACATGGTCCAGAATTTCCTGACGTTCTCTGGAATTCACTTCGTTTTTCAGAGTTGTTAATAGAATGGAGGTGAATGTCTGGTCTTGATCTGTCATTTTGTACAGGGCAGTTGATTTAGAGTCATTGATATCAGCCAGCATTTTGGTTTCTGCAGTATAAGATTCTTCTGTCAATTCAGAATGCGGTGGAGCTGCCGCAACATCTGCTGGTTCATGTTCAATAGCCTCGATGACCTGCGCTATTTCCGGGACATAATCATCGCTGCCAATCTCCTTTCTTAACGAAAAAGCTAATAAAGAAGTTGTTAAAATTACTACACCAAAAATAAAACCATAAATAACTATCTTTCGATTTTTGACTTTCCTGTCAATAACAATGCCAGCCTTGTCCTTTTGTGTATCCATACGGACCTCCAGAAGATTTATGTCCTTGTCCAGTCTTCAAACATTTTCGAAAAACTGGCATGAAACGAAATGCTCAAAACAACAACGCCCATCCTTACCATAAGACAAGAGATGGGCGATTATAATCAAGACCTGGATGAACCAAGCCATAATAGCTACATCATAACCCGGCACATTAAACCAGGCATTCAGCTTGAATATCTGAAGAAGACAGTTTTCTTTCATCCGCAGCTAAATTTGTTGTTAACAGGGTGTGGTTCAAGGGATTAGTATCAGTCGAGAAATGCGTTATATAATATAAAGCATTACAATAACTCGAGTCAAGAAAAAAATGATATGTAAGATGTGACTGCAAAAAGTCTTACTCGTAACACTGATAAAACAAATAATTAAAAAAACTTTTGACTGTCCAGGTCATAATGTCTGAGTGTTAATGTTGGCAATATACAGAGCAGGAGTTATGCCATAGAATGAAACCTAAAAAATGTCAGCATATTGCTGAAATTGCTGACAGGGCTAGCTCTTAAATTGGCGCCAGTATGGTTGGCAGTAGTTGGCACTGAACTGATAAGCGGTCCTATGTATTAGGTTTTGAAAATAGTGGATGGATTTACTTCCCACCGAGGATGATATTATACCCTTATTCCGTGAACTTGTTGCATAAACATTGCATAAACATTGCATTAACAGTGCAGTTTTGTGTTGACTTTATTCATAAATTTCAGTAGTTTCTATCACTAATGCAACTTTTTGCACCCAACAGATGATGGTGGCTACAATCATGAAAATATCTAAAGTGGTTAATAAGGATAACTAGCAGACAGGACCGGCCGGTCTGATTTTGCTGGGCGAAATGTTCAGAGCGATAGAACTGGACAAGATAACTAAAGAATAATCATTCAGGGGGGCTCAATGGTGAGACTGGCTGGTTTCCGCCCCCCTGAATGATTATCCTGCTTAAAGCCATAGTTTGATCCTGGATAGTCTTCTACCTGCACGGGAACGATTATTGTTCATTCTAGCCCAGGGCGAAATCCAGCCAGAGATCCACCCCGCCCAGGTTCCACTCATCACCATGTGGATCTATATAGTATAGATCACCCTGCATGGTTTTGATGGTTATTTCAGTGCCGGGATAATGCCGGTAAAAAATTCCATCATCCTCTATCGTAGACTGAGGTGTTGGGATGAAGAGTTCAGGTATTTCAGATTCAAGCCAGTTGAAGATAATATTAGCGGTTTGCAGGTTGGTAAGTGGCGCTACTACTCCTTTTTTCTCTACGTCCTCGATATTCTCCGCCAGGGGCAGCTCACGGAGTGTTGATCTGATGGCTTCGATTTCACCTGCTGAAATGCCGGGAATGTCTCCCGTACCCCAGTCAACAATCTCATCAACTACAAAGCTTGCCACGGTCTTTTCTTCAAATCCATCCCAATACTCGTGCATGGATTCATGGAAGAATTCCCAGACCATGCCCTTGCCCGGCGCCAATCCTTCCTGATGGGTCAAGTAAAATTCTTCCATCAATCCCCCATCTTGATAGATTTTACCTCTTTCCTTAAAGGCAATAAGGGCGATGTCCTGCAGGTCTTCATCGCCTGGAAGCGCTACTGAGGACAGACCGATATCTTTTCCCAGATAGGTAAAGTCGATATCGATATCCAACTGCACATTTTCATTTGGGATTGTCATGTCTATGTTCCAGAGAAAGCCCTCGCCCGGCATGTAAAAGCGGGGGAATCGCGGTGCAGGATCAAAGATGAAACGCTCTTCGTCCCAGAAATCGTAATCTCCATGAAATATTATATGGTTTTGCTGTATTTCCAGCAGGACAGCGTCACTAATTTCCACTTCCCCATACTCATTATAGTCCCCCCAGAGTTCGGCCACCAGATTGAGGTCAGGATCAATCTCCAGAACAATTCGAATTTCGTATCTTTCATCCCAGTAATCAGCCCCGTCTGCAAAATTTTCCTGGCCGTAGCCCTTGGATAACATCCACCATCCATCGTTTATTGTGGTTCCATTCTCCGCGGTAACAAGTCCGTTATACCAGGCAAAATCAAAGCTCTCGGCCTTGGCAGGACCCGCCCAGAAAAGACTGAAGGCCAGAAAACCTAAAAACAACACCTTGAAACAAAAGTACCGGACTTTTTCCATAACAACTCCTCCTTTAAAATGATTTCAGATTTAAGACCCTGATGTTATACACCATATATCTCTTCCAGATTTTCATGAGTTGTATGTTATCCTGCTCTCAGCAGTAAGTCAAAGTAAATTTTACATGTTGAACAAGTAACGCCTTCATTTTTCACTCGTTTCGCGGTAGCCATTCAGGAGGTGCCAGCAATCATCATCAAAGCAAGCCTTCAGGCTTACGCCCCCAGCCGTGTGCGGCAATGCCGCCCGGCTGTCCCGTGAAACAAACGTAGTTTCAGCGTAGCTGGTTTCATAGGGATGTGCAACGAAGTTGCCCGTGCCAATATAATCTTCTCTGGCACGGGAAGCCATCAGGCTTTACACAGGTGCTTTGCACACACGGCTTGAAAGCATAAATATCCCAGGCAGCCTGTCAGGCAACACACCCTGCAGGACGGGCACCACTCTTCAACCGTGCGCGGCAAAGCCGCCAGTGTGCAACGAAGTTGCCCGTGCCAATATAATCTTCTCTGGCACGGGAAGCCTACAGGCTTCATACAGGTGCTTTGCACACACGGCTTGAAAACATAAAGATCCCAGGCAGCCTGTCAGGCAACACACCCTGCAGGACAGGCACCACTCTTCAACCGTGCGCGGCAAAGCCGCCCCGGGGACAGTCCCCAGGCCTGGTGCCTGGAATTACCACTGAGGCCCCCCTGAATGGTTACGCTGGGTAGAAAGAATACTGAGCCTGACCCAGACTTGTCGCCTGCAAAAAAAGCTTTCCTACCCAATACTCGTAGAAGCCATAGACGCCTACTTTCATGGCCAAGAGCCGGACTTGAGCT
>PXAP01000300.1 GCA_003567115.1 Bacteroidota bacterium | reverse complement strand
CAGAATGATGCCAGGGAAATTCTCGGATTCAATTCTTCAGTTATAGGCTATGGTTGTTTTAATCCTGCTGGTGCTGCCATCGGGATTACACTCCGGGGAATGCAATTGCTGGGTATTATAGTGTTCATAAGTATTTTGCTGTTAATTCTTGCATCCCAGTATTATGCGGTGATAGAACGGCAAAATGATATTGGAATCTTAAAAGCGATCGGCTGGTCTGATCAGAATGTTGTATACCAGATAGTCATGGAATCATTTATCATGTCTGGCCTGGGTGGTTTGGCGGGTTGTATTGTTGCTGTTTTTCTTTTTACCATTTTTCCGGCCAATTACTGGCTTGGCCTTGATGAATCCTTTGTCTTACCACTCGACCCTGTTATACTTATAACAGGATATATTCTTACAATTTTCGCGGGTACTTTAGCTGGAGCTGTTTCTGCCATTATGTCCCTAAAGCTTAAACCTGCCGATATATTACGAAAGCTTTGACTTAAAAAAGATAATGTTCAGTAATATTCCATACAGAATAAAAAAAAATTTTAAGCAAATAAATATCGGGCAATACAGCCCAATAAAAAATAACCTGAAAAAGTTATATAAAATATAATATCTGTAAAAATGAAAGATTCTTTTAGATATGCCTTAAAAGAGATAAAAAGAAGAAAGAGTCGTTCAACCGGAGCCGTCATAAGTTATGTTTTTATTGCAGCTATTGTAGTAACAGTATCTTCTCTTGCAGGGATAACCAGGGATACTACCGAAGAGATTCTATGGGATATAGGAGCACATACAGTTGCTTATATACCCAGGCTTACAATGGAAGGGTGTTGCATACAGACCTATACTACAGAGCTTTATGATCCTGACAGGGAGGGGTTTGTTATAAACAATGCTCCAACCAACCCGGTTTTTAATGAGCAAATAGAATTAATCCGGCAGTCCCCGAACGTGGCAGATGCTTCGCCATACCTTATGTTCAGGATCAGGTCATCTATGGGGCGCGGGGAATGGACGGCAGGCGGGATCGATCTTACCAGACCTGTTGCTTATTCTGCCACTGTTGTTGCCGAATCACAGGTAGTGAAAGGAGAATTTTTAGATGCCGGGGAGATGAACATGGTAATGGTTGAACAGGAATTTGCCGGTTCTTATAATCTTGATGTCGGTTCTGAACTGCAGCTTGGTGACATGATGTATACTGTAGCGGCAATCGTTAATCCGCCACTTAGGCCAGGGAAAGCAAATATTTACATGAGTTTGCCCGCCCTTCGTGAGTTAGTTGTAAGCAGACTGGATGAATATCCTGAAGACCCAATAAATGCAGTTCTTGTTGAAAGCAGGGGAGCTAAATATCATGAAGCGGCTAAAGCCGATATTGCCCATATACTTGGTCAGAGCTCCAGGATCAGCTCCTATGGATGTTATCAGCCTGGTGTACTGGCAATGGGTATAAATGAAAATACAGCATGGACAGTAACTGCCATCGTGGTATTGTGTATGCTTATGCTTGCAATGAAAATTCAATATTCTTCAGTTATTAAACGCAGGTTTGATATTGGAGTACTCAAGGCTATAGGCTGGCGTGACAGGAACGTAATTTCCCAGATTATGATCGAGGCTTTATTATATGCCACCATAGGGGGAGCAACCGGTGTTGCTGTATCATATGGCATCATATTTTTGTTACCAGCCGATCTTTTATCCGGAAGTGATTCAATTGCTGATCCTAATATATTATTGGCCGGTCTGTTATTACCTGTTTTTGGCGGACTTGTTACAGGGGTGATATCCGCTTTAAAGACCATCCGTATGCAAACTGCTGATATACTCAGAACGATATAGATATGGTTTAATAATATTGTAATATAATATAACTTAACTGTGATTATGCACGACAAGCCGATTCTTAAATGCAGTAACGTTAAAAAGAGTTTTTCCATCAGAGGGAAATCAATTGAGGTTCTAAAAAGCATAGATCTGGAACTTTATCCCGGCGAACTGGTTGTGATCAAGGGAAGGAGTGGTGAAGGCAAATCTGTATTGCAATGGATATTGAGTGGTATTGACACTCCTGCCTCAGGAGAGATCCTTTTCGATGGTATTCCATATAACCGTCTTAGCCGTAAAGAGCTTTCTAATCTCCGCAGGAAGAGGATAGGACTTATTTTTCAAAATTTTAATCTGATTCAGTCATGGACTGCCATTGAAAATATAGAATCAGCATTGCTGAACAGCAACCTTTCCCGGGAGGAAAAAACAAAGAAAGCTGTTTTGATGCTTGAGAAAATGGAATTGGGTGAAAAGCTTGATTATCTGCCGATAGAGCTAAGTATAGGCCAGCAGCAACGGGTAGCTGTTGCAAGAGCACTTATAAATGAACCTTCACTTATAATTGCTGATGAACCTACAGGAAGTGTTGATGATGAAACTGCCGATGATCTGATGAATATTTTATTGCCATATGTAAACGATAAAAAAAGTGCTGTGTTGGCTACCACACACGGAAACACCCGTCTGGAGAGCCTTGCCGACAGGCTCTTTTATCTCAGGGATGGCAGGCTGACCTGTGCAGCCAGCTTGAAAACACACCAGCATAATTCGTGAAAGAAGGATAACAGATATATATTAAGGTTTCGCGTAAGATTGCAAAACTGGTGCCTTAAAATTTAAGTCAGGAGGGTAACATTAGTAAAAAATTCGCTGAAATCGGATTATCCACCACCAAATGGAACAAATACAGGAGATGGCTTTAATCCCGGTTTTTACTTCGCACCTTGAATTTTTTCAGCACACATGCCTTTCGGGCAGGGCCTGACTCCGCATTATTCAAGATAGTTGCTCCGAAAATATACCATGTAATGGAACTGAAAATTGTGGAAATAAAACCAGGAAAGATCCGGATAGATACAAAAATAATTGCGGAATTGATGGGGTTTGATGCGGATAATGTTCCTGCACCTTACGATGAAATCATTCAGACAGAGCTGGCCGAAACGGAAAATTATCCGAACATAAAAGGAGGATTCATGCTTTCCGGGAATATAGAAATTATTCCCCCGAAAGGGTATTTTTACTTCGAAGGTATAAAATTCAATACAGGCAAGCTGGTTATAAAAAATCTCAAAAATTCGGAAAAGATGGCTATGTTTATCTGCACCGCCGGACCGGAGGTAAGTCGAAGGTCAGGGGGACTGATCGATTCCGGAAATCTTCCGGAGGGATATGTTGCTGACCTGGTTGGATCTGTTTTGGTAGAAGAGGCAATGGATATTTTGCAGGAGAGGCTGAGGGTTGAATTTGAGCAGGAGGGCCTCAGAATCACCAACCGTTACAGTCCCGGTTACTGTGACTGGAAAGTTGATGAACAGCATAAGCTTTTCGGCATTTTCCCCTCTGATTTCTGCGGTGTGCGATTATCGGAAAGCGCCCTGATGATACCGGTCAAGTCAGTCAGCGGTGTAATTGGAATAGGGAAAGAGGTAAGGTTTCATAAGTATATATGCAATGCCTGCAACAAAGTCAATTGCATTTACAGGAACATTAAATATTCCCGGTGATCTCGCTATTAAAAACAAAGGGCTTTCATCGTAAAAACCCACATTACTCATGAAACAATATAAACATCAGGCAATATAATGGTTTAAAAGGTTATTTAGAATAATTGTAACCTTTTAAAACTTATCAATTATGATTTAAATGTGTAACCT
>PXAP01000269.1 GCA_003567115.1 Bacteroidota bacterium | reverse complement strand
TTCATCAGTGAGAATGGGATGAAGTCATTGATTATTACAAACGGGTCTGGATTAACTGAAAAACAGCTTGCAGAGATGAAATCAGCCGGTCTTACCGGACTGAGTTTTAATATTAACGCCACACAGGAGAGGCCTGAATTTCACGATATTGATGTTGTCAGCCAGGCAAAGGTAAATGAGGTAAGGTTGCAATATGCCAAAATGGTGAAAAAAACAAAAGGGTTGACGGCAGGCTTTAAGATTACCGTCAATGACTTGAGTTTCAAAGAAATTCCGGGATTTGTTCAATGGGCGATCAATAATTCCAAGCTTATCAACAGCATTACGTTAGTGGCATTAAGGGGGCTGCCTGTTGGCAGGGGATATGAATATTTTGCCGACGGTAAAAAGATTGATCTTAAAACCGATAGTATAGGATATGCAATAAGTGCTGAAGAAAAAGACAGAGTGAGTATAACCGCCAATGATATTTATAAAAAAATCAAGGATCATTTTCCGGAATACGAGGCAAATTCATACCTGGGAGGGACTGCTGATCATACCTCATTCAAATGGCTGCTTGGGAATATAATTTTAAATTCCAGGTTAAAAATATTTGGTTCATACGGTAAAAAGACCATGGAAATAATTCAGATATTCTATCATTTTATTTATGGCACCTATGTTCTCCATCTGAAAAAACGGAAATTTGGGAAGAAGATCTTTTTAATGGCCTTATTTGATAAAACCCTCAGAAAAACCCTGCGGAAATTCCTGAAGTACTCGTTAATCAATCCGGCCAGAGTTTTTTACCGGATAAATATTTTGAATATTGCAGTGCTTCAGCCACCTGAAATTTTACCGGACGGTAGTTGTGACATGTGTGAAGGTTGCCCTGACATGTGTGTTTACGATGGACAACTTGTTCCTTCCTGCAGGCTGGATGAATTTATTCAATACGGAACACTTCTAAGGGCAAAAAAGACAGACTCAAATTAGTTGTTTTTAACTAAAGGCAGTTCAGGCATACCTTCGTACTTAACAACAGATTCCGGTTTTCCGCAAAAAACAAAGCTGTTATTCATGTGATCCCGCTCATCAAGTCCGATACGCCTGAAAACCTCTCCCCATGTCTGAAAATCCCCGTATTTTTTAACCAAACCGGAATTGACGGGTTGTGAATCCATTTCGGGGTGGTCTTTGATAAATTTTGCATAAATATGTTCGGCATGATCTTCGAATTCGGCATTAAACAGGAAAGCCCGGGAAATATTAAAAAATGCCAACATCCGTGAAATTATACCATATATGCCTATTATCGGGCAGGATACAACCGGAGAAAGATACCAGGCATCTTTTATATTATCCTCTTTCATTTTTTCATTGATAACCAGCAAGTGCCAGTACTCATTATCCTGTGCTTCCCTTCCCCAATTCATGATGTGTTGTGCTTTTTCTACAAGCTCTTTATTCCGGTATCTGCAGGTCAGTCGTTTATATTGCCGGTTTTCCCAGGCCCGGTAAGGAATAGATGCAAGTGACTCGAGAAGTTTTGCTTTTGAAAGGGTAGTCTTCTTCCCGGTAACCAGGTCCATCGAAAAGAAAAAGAATCTTGCTGCAAAAGAGTATTTGAAGGGTTTCCTGGCTATGGATGCCTTTTGTTCTTTTTTAAGATCAATCATGTGAAAACCAAGGTTTTTCTAAATAGTAAAAAGACATATAATATCTGTAATCCGTTATTAATCTGGTTAACATATTCGTGTTTTTTTATACAAACATGTTATATGTGATCACTTTCAGGCTTAAGTTCCTGAAAATTCCGGTTAAAAATAAACAAAAAAATTTAATGAGCTATTAAGAAGAAATTTAGTTTAACCTGTAAACCCGCGTCCTTAGTTAAAGCCAAATAGCATTAACTTTGGTGGTGGATAATCCGATTTTAGCGAATTTTTTGCTCTCAGCAATATATGTTTTATCCGTGAAATGGAATAAACAGGGAAGTTACTTGAAGTAATAAACTCTTTTAGTAATTTTAGGAAAATTTTATTATTTCATATTTAATGAAGACTTCGGCTGACTTCAAAAGCTCGAAAAAAAGATATTTTCTGGCCCAGCGAATAAGTTATGTTTTGCTGGCTGTTATATTGTTTGTTTTCGGACTGATAACCATCCGTAACTTTTTGTATCCCATTGCATTCGGCTTTTTATTGGCATATCTGGTATATCCGGTTGCCAACTGGCTGGAGAAGAAAAGGTTTCCCCGTATTCTTGCTAACCTGATTACCATAATCGGCTCTTTAGCTATTCTGGCAAGCCTGTTTCTGGTTGCATACCGAATAATATCCCCCCTGGCCCTCGACCTGCCTAAACTGGCAGAGGCCGGCATCTCCAATTTATCGGAAATGCTTGCGAATATATCCCGGTTTTTCGGATTTGACAGGACTGATACCCAGAAATTCATACAGGATCAAACCACTTTATTGCTGGAAGCAGGTGCTGAATACTTTCAGGCTTTTTTTACAGCCACAACCAGTACAATCATTGCCTTCGGATTAATGCCGGTTTATATTTTCCTGTTTTTATATTACCGGACAAAATTCATGTATTTTTTATTAATGATTGCCGGGAAATCGTACAAAAGAGAAGTTATTGCCATACTGCGCGAAATATCAACGGTGATGGTACGTTATACGGCAGGAGTTATTGTGGTTGTTTTTATACTTTGCATTATTAATTCCCTGGGCATCTGGATTATTGGCTTAAGATATGCCATTGCTCTGGGTGTCACTGCTGCGTTGTTTAATTTTATTCCTTATTTTGGAACATTACTTGGTGGTTTAGTACCATTTTTGTTTGCTTTTCTTGTCGAAGGCAATCTGGTACTGGCATTCAGAGTAGTTGTTCTTTTCATAATTATTCAGTTTATGGAGAACAATATTCTTACTCCAAATATAGTAGGTGGAAACGTTAAGATCAGCCCGTTTTTCATTATTACAGGTCTTGTTGCTGCAAGTATGATTTGGGGCATTCCGGGGATGCTTCTTATAGTGCCTTTTCTGGCTATCCTCCGTATCGTATTTTCCCATATTGATTTTATGAAACCCTATGCTTTTTTGCTGGGAGAAGAAGGTACCAGGAAACATGCCATAACATCGGGTAAGATTAAGAGATTGTGGAGAAAAAGAAAAGAGAATAAATAGCCGGCATTTATCTTTTCCGGCCGGCAATGTACACTACCACACCTGCAGCCACTACCACTCCGCCAACCCACCGTGGCCAGGTTATTTCTTTCTCCTCTTCCCGTGTTATTTCATAATCATTTACGTCTAAAACGGTTTCTTCTTGTTTAAAAGATATACCAGTGAATATTAAAATAAATATTCCTGCTATAACAAGGATTATGCCTGCTATTTTCATAATTACTGATATTATGAGGTTGAATTAAGCCAGATTACTTAGTAATCATTTTTTAGTTTAATGTTATTAAAATCCACGTCCTTAGGTCGTGGTCATGTCCTGGCGGGGCTTTGCCCGAAAGGCATGAACATCAGAGGGATTTTATTATTTTAATCACTTCTTCACGACCTTTGCCAAGTCTTTTTTGCAGTTTTCCCAACAGTTCTTCACCCTTGCCTTCACTGTATTTCAGGTCATCATCGGTAAGTTGGGCGTATTTTTGTTTCAGCTTACCTTTTACCTGGTTCCATGTACCTTTAAATTCCAATTTATCCATAGTTATTTTGTTTAATTAATAAAACATGTAATTATTTATAATATAGTTTAATGAGCCGGTTTTCCGGGGAAAAATCCATATGATACTTCGGGACTCTGCCCGGGGTAGTTCATTTGGTTTTCTATAAAAATAGAGAAATTTTTATTCAGACAGATAAATTTTATATAATTTATACAGGCCTCCCTTAATTTCATGGTCACAGGATTGTTTTTCATGATTTTTTAATCATTAACCGATATGATAAACCTATTGAAAAAAATGTGCCAAAATCAGAAAAATTGTATGCCGGAGAATTCCTTTGTGTTGAAATACAAACTGATAACAGGTGTTATGAGGTAAGGAGACTCATCTTGCAAAAACACTTTAGTTATGGGGAATATTTCACCAATTATCCTGATTTCTGTGGAAAAGCAACACTTTTAGGGTTTCAATGACAGACTTTTTTTTAGGGGGGCGGATCAGTGAGTTATGTAACAGTTTTAATCGAACAGATTCAGGCTTTCTCCTTTTATCCATAAATACCACCTGTCATGGTCAATTTCATGTTTTAAAATAAATTGTTTATCATCCGGTGTTCGCACTTTAAAGTAATCAGAAACCGGAGAATCATAATTTCTGCCCGCCTCGTTCCACTGGTCAATTATCTCTTTGATATCGATTTTCATATTATTCAGGTAAAAGCATTTTGGGCGTTGATCTGCTTTATAGCCGGAATAACATTCCACATCTATGGGAAATAGATCTTTCATATTTTTAGGAGTAAATGGTTTATAACGGGCTCGCAATAGGGGGCGGATGTGCGAAGCACGAAGCCACCGTCACGCGAAGCGTATTGTGAGCCATCATTATAATATTATAACTTTATTTTTTCCTGATTGTTATTTAATATCATGAAACCAAAAACTTGCAGGAAGGTATGGCAATGATTGATTATGTATGGCAACCAGGTACAGTTAGTTGCTGCTACTGCCTGTGACATGGTATTATATGTCATTTATCTCGATTTCAATAGAGGTGAAATATGGGCCACATCCGTTGTTTCGGGAAACCTTATCCTGAGGTGAACAGATTGACCTTTAGCAGAGGAGTGATCATGTAAAAACTGTTCCGGCTGTAATGTTTGATAAAAAATGTAATACATTAACCTTTCTCCACCAAAAGCCTCTCACAGGCTGTTTTACTTAGTACTTCATTTTCATGGTTTTTGTAGCTAACGGTCATGCTGCCGTCGAAGCTTTCAATATCAATTACCTTGATTGTTAATCCCAGGCACAATTGACGTTTGCTAAGAAAGTCTAAAAATCTTTTTGAAGTAAAACCAAGAGCAGTAAGCTTTACGGTATCTTCTTTTTTACAATCGCTGAGTTTTTTCAATTTTCGTTCGGTAATCTTTCCCTGCTTGTCAGGTATGGGCGAACCGTGGGGATCAAACATGGGAAATTCCAGCAGCTCTTCCATGCGGTCAAAGAAAACGGGAGATTTGATATGTTCTATCTGTTCTGCTATTTCGTGTACATTTCCCCATTTAAAACCCATTTTTTCTACCAAAAACATTTCTGTTAGCCTGTGCCGTCTGATAATTCCTTTAGCGTTTTTTTTACCTTGCTCTGTGATAATTATCGGCTGGTACTTTTCGTAAAGAATATATCCCTTTTCACAGAGCTTTTTTACCATGCTGTTAACCGTGGGGGCACTTACATTTAGTCTCCTGCTCAAATCTGCCATATTTATCTCTGCCTCAGTATTGCTAAGCAGAAATATGGTTTTAAGATAATTTTCCTCTGTTATTGTCAGCATAAACTCCTTATGTAAATAAAATTATTATAACCATGTATCAGCTAACGATATGAAATTCAGAACCAATTATTTTATCCCAATGCTACATCCAGTCCCATCATGACAGCAAACCCCAGCATGGCTCCAATGGTTGAATATTCGGTTTCTATTCCGAACTGGGATTCAGGTATTAATTCTTTTATTACTACAAATATCATCGCCCCTGCTGCAAAAGATAAAGCATAAGGCAATAAGGGAGTCATAATAATAACCAGATAAGCACCTGTCAAACCAGCCATCGGCTCTACGATACCCGATAATTGTCCGTAATGAAAAGCTTTTAGTCTGGAAAAACCTTCACGCCGCAGGGGAATGGAAACAGCTGCTCCTTCAGGAATGTTTTGTATTCCGATACCAATTGATAAAGTCAGTGCACCAGCAAGTAAAGCCGGATCAGGGTTGGTGGAGAGTGCACCAAAGGCAACACCTATAGCCAGGCCTTCGGGTATATTGTGTAATGTTATGGCAAATACCAGAAGCACACTTCTTTGCCAGGATGTCCTGGTTCCCGTTTTTTTATCTATAACCATTTTTTTATATATGAGGGGCAGTGCCATGTCAAGGAGCATCACAAATGCTCCTCCTGCAAGGAAACCAATAACTGCCGGGATCCATGATGCCAGCTTGCCTGATTCTGCCATTTTTATTGCCGGGTCTAAAAGGGACCAGAAGCTTGCAGCTATCATTACACCTGCGGCAAACCCTAACATGGAATTAAGTAGTTTTTTATTGGGATTCAGAAAAAAGAATACCATGGATGCACCTGCTGCAGTTGTTAACCAGGTGAATATAGTGGCTATAAGAGCGAGAAAAACAGGATTATAATCAAATAAATTATCTGTTATCACCGGAGGAGATATACGTTTTTATACAAAGTTATAATAAATATAAAATTTAATTTAGATAACTAAAAATAAAAAGTTATAATACTCTAACTTATTATATGACAACAGCCATCCCTGAATTCTGTTAATGCAGAATTTCTCCGAACATTCCGGATTTAGATAAGGAGTGTTAAGATATTAACGCTGATTTTGATGTTCAGCTTTTGCGGGTTGATTATTTGGTTTTACCGGCTTCACTCATTTTATGTTCCGTTTCAGCAATAAGGTCTTCAATTTGCTCTTTGGTGCTTACCAGCTCTTCCAGGCTCATATTGGCATAATCCTTTGTAGAAATAGGTTCGGGCAGGGTGATGCCCTGACTGCGTAAAAAATCATCAACCTTGTTTTTATTATTCATGTAATAATAATAGGCTGCTGCGGAAAGACCGACACCTATAAGGATCCCTGTAATTAAATTTCCACCTGATTTCATAATTTTTATTGATTAAAATTTAAGACTATTCCATCTGCTTTATCACCAATGCCTTCGAGTGATTTATGATGCTTTTTCAGAAGACTTTTGGATTGGTCAAAAATTGTATTATCAAAACCGGTTTCCGAAGATAACAATTTTTCAGCAATTATATTCAGAAAATCCATGTAATTGCCTTTTGTGTCAAGCTTGGCTACGTTGACCTCATAATATGATTGTTTTTCCCCATCCTTGGTTTTATTTATTTTAAGTAGTATACCTTCTCCTTCCTGCGGTGTGAAGTGCCTTCCGAATGTAATGATCCAGGTAAGCGCTGATGGCAACAGCAAATTCCTGCCTGATATGGCCCGGTTAACAAGGAATACCAGTGACAAAACTTCCGGATCAACGCTTCCTTTTTTACGATAATCATAACCTGCATGCTCAAATACTGCCGCTGAAGTCGTAATTGCACCTATCCAATCCAGGGCTTTTCTGAAATGGGAACCCGGGGCAATGATATATGTAAATGCGGAAGAGATAATGCTAATACCTGAAATGATCCCTTTTGGGGTAATGAAATTATGATCTGCCTTTTGAGACAGAATTACAGGGAGCATGTTATTTTCTATGGAATAAGCTACGGAAGTGCGTATCATGATCTCCTGAAGCTCCACAAGCTGATTATCATATTTCACCAGCATAGCCGAGGTAACAGGAGAATAGTGCATCGAATAAATTCCTTCATGCTCCATCACAAGATCCTTGAGTTTTTCCGGTGTATGCAAAGGCCTGGAAAATCTGATACGAACTCTGCCCGGCAATGTATGTAAAACGCGGATCGATAATTTCATGGCTAGTTCAGTTTGTTTTTATTCATGTTAAAAAAGAAAAGCCGCAGCGAGTTGGAGACTACAGCCAATGTTGTCATATTGTGCAAAAAGGCGCCCCAAAAGACCGGAAGCACCCCCATTGCTCCAAGGACCAGTCCGATGCTGTTAACGCCTATAGAGGTTGCAAAATTCTGCCTTATTATACTCATTGTGTTTCGCGACAGTTTTATAACAGCAGGTATAGTAAGGGGATCGTCACTCTGTATAGTAATATCAGCTGCTTCCACGGCAAGGTCGGTGCGTTTGCTGCCAAGAGCAATGCCTACATCCGCGTATGCCAATGCGGGTCCATCATTGATACCATCGCCGATCATTGCTACCATGTATCCTTTGGATTGCAGCCGCAGTGCAAATTTTACCTTATCTTCGGGCAGCAATTCTGATTCGAAACGGTCGAACATCATTCGTGAAGCCACCATTTCAGCTTGTTGCTCAACATCTCCCGTTAACAATATTATGTCATCAATTTGCAGGTTCCTGAGCCTGTTAAGAGATTTCTTCATGTTCTCCCGCAAAGGATCCATAATGCCTATCATGCCGGCAATGACATCTCCTTTTGCAACATAAATGAAATTTTCCCCTCTGAGCATAAGTTTGGAAACTGCATGGGAAGTAACATCAAGAGGAATATTGCTTTCTTTCATAAATTTAGCATTACCAACCCTGATAACTTGTTGCTTTACCTCGGTTTTTACACCTTTGGCTACGAATACTTCTATCTCTGTATGTTTGGGGACTCTGTAGCCCCTGACTTTCATCGCATTCAGAATGGAATGGGCAATCGGATGTGTGGAGGTTTCTTCAGCAGCTGCGGCCAGTGAAAGCAGTTCCTTTTCCGAAATACCTTTCATAAGAGGAATAATTGACTTTACCTCCGGATTTCCTTCGGTGAGAGTACCTGTTTTGTCAAAAATAAGGGTTTCCGTTTCAGCCAGCATTTCAAGGTAATTGCTTCCTTTGATAAGGATGCCGTTGCGGGCTCCCGTCGAAATGGCAGCGGTAAGAGCAGTAGCTGTTGACAGCCTGATTCCGCACGAATAGTCGATCACCAGCATATTTAAAGCCCTTACAGGACTCCCGGTAATAAGGTAAACAATAGTGCCAAGGGCAAAATTCAGCGGTATCAGTTGGGCTGAAAAGCGGTCGGCCATGTTTTGTACCTGTGCCTTGTATTGGGATGCTTCCTCTACCATATGGATTATTTTGGCGGCAGCCGTTTCCTCCTTTATTTTTTCAGCAAAAACTGTTATGGTACCGCTTTTTACACTGCTGCCGGCAAAGACCTTGTCATTGACCTTTCTCTCTTTAGGCATGAATTCGCCGGTGATGGATGATTCATCTACCAGGGATGATCCTTTTTCAACATAACCGTCGACGCTGATAATTTCACCGGTATGCACCACAATTCTGTCACCTTTTTTTAAGTCGTCTGCAGGAATTTTTAAGAGGTTTTTATTATCAAGCAATTTCCAGACATATTTTTCTCCCGTGGAAAGCATTTCGCTTATAGCTTTACGGGTTTTGCTCATGCTGTAGGCAGTAAGAAGTTCGGCCGTGTCGGCCAGGAGAATAATAGTAAGTGCTGAAATCCCATTTCCGGAAATAAGGCTTGCTAGTATGGCTGCACTACTGAGAGTATCTGCGTTGGGTTTGCCATTTTCCCGCAATGATTCAAATCCGCTTTTCAGAATTGGCATTGATAAGGAGATACTGCTCAAAGCGGTGAATCCAAACAGACGTTCCGGAATTGAAGTGGACCCGGCCTTTCCTTTTTTTGTCAGAAGCGCGAATACCAGTGAACCCGCTCCTGCTATAACATTAATCAGCAGCTTGTTTACAGGCTCTTCCTGCAGGCGTCGCTCATTCACCGTAATTCGCGATTTCTCCTTCCGTTCCCGCTTATAGGCAGGGATAGAAAATAATGAAATAATCTCCTCGATATTCCCGGGTATCAGATCAGGATTTATATCACCCGGATCATAATGAACAAGAATATTGCCTGTTATTATGGATATTTTTACCTGCCGGACATAGTACAATTTTCCAACCTTTGAAAGGATATCCTGTTCGTATTCTTTAAGATAATAAAGCGCCCCGCAATGAATCCGAATACGTCCTTTAATATGATGCATCACCCTGCATTTAAGCAGAGGTCCCCCGGTTGGATTTCTCCATCTCATATCCTTCTTTTTTTAATGCGGCTCCAATATCATCAATGAGTTGCCGGGTTAATTTTCGCTTACCTTCGATTAATTTATGCATTATGAGTTCCTGCAAACGCTTTGCCGAATCAATTATCTGTTTTTCACGAAGTATTGCGGGGTCATATTCGATTAAGACTTTTGATGTATGTGGGTTGAATTCAATATTATTGATTCCCTTAAGTTTGTAAAAGTCCAGATTCAGAGTTATATCCTCATTATCGTTAAAGAAATATTTTATTTTTTCAAGCCCATCAATTCTCAATCCCAGTCTGCCGGGAGTGCTATGCACCACATGCACCCTGGTAAGCCCCATAATAACATTTCTTATTAAACGGTTTATCATAATCAAATGATTTGGGAATGTTTTTCTCTTTCAAGTTATATGCAAATTTAAATAAAGTTAGAGCAAATGCAGTAAGTATTATTCATATAAATTTTTTCATATTGTCCATATTATACTCACTGCTTTGTTGAGTATATTCAACATGGAAAATTGACCTTTATTTATAAAGGTGGAACCATACAGTAAAACGTGTGAGGAATTATCTTATATATTTTCAGGAATGACTTATAATATCTCTCCGGGTAAAGGTTTTGAACTAATTATGTTCCAGGGCTATTCGATATTTTTCATTGAATTATTATACGCCCAGTATAAGAGACTTAGACCGGCAGGTAATACTTTCGGACTTCTTAACAATGAATAAACACCAAGTGATAAAAAGGAAAAAGTAATCAGGCTGTTCAAATCAAGCAAACCATCAGACCTTTCATACAGTGAAGTATTTGCAGATTTCACTATCTCGAAGATCTCTTTTCCCAACAGGGAAGGTTGTTTTTTTTCTAGCTCTTTTTCAAGACCGAGCAGTTTGACAATTACTCCTGTAAGGGTGGTTATCTCAATTTGATTAGGATTAAAAATGATCAGCAAAGTTCCGGCAACGGGGTTGATCCTGATTTGTTTTACCGGTTCCGCCTTTATTAATTGTTGCTCAAGGTTTCGACCTGCTTCGGTATTGTTTTTTAATGAAGGTATATAAAATCTTACTCTTCCGGGTATGGTGTGCCTGATCTCAACAATATTTCTGAAACCCCTGAATGCATTTTTCTTTTTTTGCCGGGTTAAAATACTTGACAATATCATTCCTGTTAAAATATGCATATAGTTCAGTTTAATTCTGAATTATCAATTCATACCAAACTTATGAATTTTCATGCAAAAAGTTCAATTTACATAATGTTTTTTTCAGTCTGTTGGGCAAGTGCACTTTCAAGACCGGGATAAAGGAATTTATATCCTGCTGATCTGATTTTATGTGATGATATCCTGCTTCCCTTCAAAAGCAGGCCGGCCATTTCTCCAAGCAATATTTTCATAACAGCTGCCGGCACATTCGGAGCCAGGAAAGGTTTATTATGCACCCGGGCAAGTGTCTTCATAAACTCCTTGTTTGTTGTATGTTCCGGGGCCACAGCATTAAAAGCGCCTTTCATTTTTTTATCCTCAATTGCTTTAATGTAGATATTGCACAAATCGTCTATATGTATCCAGGGCATGTACTGCCTGCCGCTGCCTATGGGAGCGCCCAATCCTAACCTTACGGGCTTCAGCATTTTTGCCAGTGCACCTCCTTTGCCCGAAAGGACAATGCCCGTCCTGATAATTACTGTTCTTACTCCCGATTCCTCAAACCTTTTTGCCGCTTGTTCCCATTTTCTGCAGGTTTCACCCAGAAAATCACCGGCAGGAGGATCCTCTTCATTGAAAATCCTGTCCGATGTCAGTGTCCCGTAGTAATTAACTGCTGATGCAGATATAAATGCCTTGGGCCTGCTTTTGGACTTCTTTACTTTATTGTACAGCAATTCTGCTGTTTTAACCCTGCTGTCAACTATCACCTGCTTTCTTTTTTCAGTCCATCTTTTATCTGCGATATTTGCTCCTGCTAAATGAATGATATAATCAGCAGTTTCAATTGCTTCTTTCTCAATTTCATTATTTAAAAGATCCCAATGGTAGGTTTTTATGCCGGCATCCGTTTTCTTATTACGGCTTAAAACAGACACTTCATAACCTTTATGCAAGAGTTTTCTGCTGAGTTCCTGTCCGATTAATCCTGTTCCTCCGGTGATCAATATTTTATTTGATGGTTGCATCTGGCCGGTTTTTTTGTTTTAGATGTAAGGGATTCCGGATTTGAACCAGAACACTGCCTTGCAGCTTACATTTCTTTTACATTAAAAAATCACGCAGTACTGTTTTTATATCTCCGGCCTTACCGGATAGTTGTTTCAAAAAATACGTTGCCTTTATGTAAAGATGGGAATAAAATTGCACATTAGAAAAAGCTTCTACTAAGCCTTGCTACCAAATAATTAAATCATTTGGTTGGCTGCAAATATGTAATGTTCTCCTGTGAACCTGATGTTTCCGGTTATCGGTGTTAAATTGATTATGACCGACCGAGTTTCTAAAAAACAGTAGAATAATTTTTGGATTGGTATTTGCTGTTTTGATGGATTTCTGATTATGAAATTTGAAAGACTTATTAATGTTATATTTTCTGCTGCATATATCAATAATGTGATCTTATATAAATGTCCGAATGTTAAAAAAAGAAATTAAATTTTTTGGTGTGTTCAGTATAGCGGCAGGAGCAATGATCAGTTCGGGAATATTTATTTTACCCGGTTTGGCGTTTGATATAGCCGGTCCGGCAGTCTTTGTTTCTTATTTCCTGGCCGGAATTCTTGGAATGTTGGGGATATTGAGTGTTATTGAATTATCTACGGCAATGCCAAAATCCGGCGGTGCTTATTTCTTCATAAACAAAACTTTTGGTCCCCTCACTGGCACACTTACCGGCTTTCTTGCATGGGCCGCCATTCTTCTTAAAAGTGCATTTGCAATTTTCGGTATAGCAGAAGTTGCTTATTCATATACCGGGATAAACCACATTACAACCGGCCTGATTTTTTGTTTTATCTTCGTTTTACTGAATATTACCGGAGTCAAAAAAGCAACTGCATTTCAGAGTACACTTGTAATAAGTCTGCTAACTCTGCTACTAATTTTTATTGCTTTTGGTATTCCGGAAATAGAACCTGGCCGCTTCACTCCATTTCTGGATAATGGAATCAACAGTATATTTGTTGGCACCGCATTTGTTTTTGTTACTTTCGGAGGATTAATACAGGTATCCAATGTTTCCGAGGAAGTAATAAATCCAAAAAGAAATATGCCCTTTGGCATGATTTCTTCAATTGTTGTTGTTTCAATTGTATATTCACTGGTTACATTTGTCATAACCGGCACTCTGGATCCCGAAAAGTTCAGAGGCTCCATGACCCCTGTAGCTGACTCCGCGCACTTGTTTATGGGAACCATGGGATATGTAATTATTACCGCAGCTTCCCTGCTTGCATTCATCTCCACTGCCAATGCCGGTATAATGGCAGCTGCACGCTATCCACTGGCTTTAGGCCGGGATCAGTTGATACCCCGCAAGCTCTCATCAATTAATAAGAGGTTTGGGACTCCAACCGTCGCTATTATTATAACAGGAATCATCATTTTCCTTTCGTTATTGCTGCCCCTTGAGATACTTGTAAAAGCTGCTTCGACTGTTATTTTAGCTCTTTATGTACTGACCAATATAGCAGTCATTATCTTAAGGGAAAGCAAGATGGTAAATTATCAACCGACTTTTAAAACACCTTTCTATCCATTTCTACAGATATTAAGTATTATCCTCTTTATTTTTCTTATTATTGATCTTGGTGCAGAGGCGATTGAAATAACTCTTGGTCTTTTATTGGTCGGATTTGGTTTTTATATTTTTTACGGCCGAAAGAGAGAAAAAAAGGAATACGCATTGTTGCATTTGCTGGAAAGAGTTACTGCCCGTGAATTAACCGAAGATATTCTTGAAGACGAGTTACGGGAAGTGATCATTGACCGGGAAGGTCTTGAACAGGATTTTTTTGATGATTTGATTAAGGATGCTGAAATTACCGATATAGAAGGACCGGAAACTATTGAAAACGTTATTAAAAAGATGGCAGGGAAAATATCGGATGAAGCAGATATGACCGGGGATGAATTAATATCCCGGTTTTTGACCAGAGGAAAAGAATCCAATATTTGTGTTACGGATTTTTCCGCAATTCATCATATTATAATTGACGGAAAGGATAAAATGATTCTGAAAATTATAAGAAGTAAAAACGGAATCAGATTTACTAAAAACAAGAATGATATTAAAGCCCTGTTTCTTTTGGGCGGCACGAAGGATAAAAGAATACCGCAGTTTGAGGCACTTGATTGTTTAGCTTCGGTGGTTGAGAGTAAAGAATTTAAAGAAAAGTGGCTGAGTGTTGAAGATCATGTTCAGTTAAAAAATATGTTAACTTTATCTCACCGGGAAAGGTTTTCCGAATAAAGCGAAATTCGTAAATATAACTTGCAAATAAATGATTGAAAGATATTTGCACGAATAATTTTCTGATAATAGAATTGAGATGAAGTACATAGGTGCCCATGTAAGTGCCGCAGGAGGTATTCAGAATGCTCCTGTTAATGCAAATGCAATAGGGGCAAAGGCATTTGGAGTTTTTACCAAGAACCAGAGACAATGGGTGGCAAAACCACTTGAGAAAGACGAAATCCTTGCTTTCAGGAAGAATTGTGAGAAATATGGTTATAAACCTTTTCAGATACTGCCGCACGACAGCTACCTGATAAACCTGGGGCACCCTGATAATGCAGCGCTTAATAAATCCAGGAAAGCATTCATCGATGAGATGCAAAGATGTGAGGCACTTGGACTGGACCGGCTGAATTTTCACCCGGGAAGCCATCTTAAACTTACGGATGAAGAAACCTGCCTGAAAACTATAGCAGAGTCAGTTAATATTGCCCTCGGAAAATCGAGGGGAGTGATGGCGGTTATTGAAAATACCGCTGGACAGGGAACCAATCTTGGATATAATTTTGAGCAGATCAGGTTCATTATCGATTATATCGAGGATAAGGAGAGGGCAGGAGTATGCATTGACACCGCCCATGCTTATTCTGCAGGATATGATATTAAAAGTGAGGCCGGATATGAAAATACTTTTGTTGAATTTGACAGGATCATTGGCTTCAGTTATCTTAAGGGAATGCATATCAACGATTCAAAAAAAGAGCCGGGCAGCAGAGTCGACAGGCACGAACTGATTGGTAAGGGGACCCTGGGTGAGGATGTTTTTGTCAGGCTGATGAATGATGTCCGTTTTGACGGTATACCCATAATACTTGAAACCCCCGACCAAACCAAATGGAAAGAGGAGATAGCTTTTCTGTACGGGGCCATCAGGGAATTATAACATTCCGGGACCGGCCATACCAGGTTAAGGATATACAGGGCAGGTAAGGGAAAGGCGGAAAGGGAAAAGGGAGCCTGTTTACCGCTTTACTTTTCAGGGATATCTTTAAGTACTTCCGTAAGCAGGTCCCAGAATTTTTGTACGGAGCCGATATGAAGCTTTTCATCAGGCGAATGGGCTCCCTTTATGGTAGGCCCGAATGATATCATATCCAGATCCGGATATTTTTCAAGGAATAAACCACACTCCAGTCCGGCATGAATGGCACGGACCAGAGGGGCCTGATTAAAAAGCCTTTTATAGGCTGATTCGCTTATCCGGAGAATCCGGGAATCATGGTTTGGTTTCCATCCCGGATATTTACCCGTTTTTTTCACATTGGCGTTTGCCAGCCGGAAAACACTTTCAACCATAGCAGCAACATCATCTTTTGCCGAATCAGAGGAGGAGCGCTGACTGGTTGCAATTGTTATCATGTTGTCGTTAAACTTAACAGAGGCAAGATTAGTGGATGTTTCAACCAGATCTTTTATACAGGAGCTCCAGGAAATGACACCATGCGGACAGGCATAGAGTGAGTGTAAAAGGTCATACAGGGTATCTTCATCTATCGCCTG
>PXAP01000309.1 GCA_003567115.1 Bacteroidota bacterium | reverse complement strand
TGGAGGGTGGTTATTTCCGCGAGATGATGTACACGATGGCAGAGAGCGGCACAGCGTTTCCTGTTTTTTACGGTTATCAGATAGACGGTATATTCCAGAGCGATGCAGAGGCCGCCGCCCATCCGGTTGCTTTTGGGGATCCAAGTTACAACCAGGCGGGTAAATTCATATTCAGGGATGTTAACGGAGACGGTGTTATAAACGCTGATGACCGCACCGTTATCGGCGATCCTCATCCTGATTTTACCGCCGGTTTAAACATTGACCTGAATTACAGGGGGTTTAACTTACAAACCCGTTTGTATGCCTCTTATGGCAATGAACTGGTCAATTATGTGAACAGGTGGATTGATTTTGGTCAGTTTTTGGGTAACCGCAGCAAGAAGCGGCTTTATGAATCGTGGGGCAGTCCCTATCTTGACGACAATGCCAATGCTGCGATGCCAAAGATCAGTTTTTCCGATGAGATTGACCAGTATCCTTCCAGTTACTTTGTTGAGGATGCATCTTTTCTGCGTATGCAGAACCTTCAGCTGGGTTATGATTTAACCAATATCATTGGGTTAAACGTCAGGGAGATTCAGATTTATGGCCATATAACCAATGTATTTACCATCACCAATTACACGGGTCTGGATCCTGAGGTAAACAGGACAGGCGTTAACATGGGTATAGATGATGGCAGGTGGCCTACTCCGAGGCAGTTTATGCTGGGGATAAACATTGGTATTTAAAGGATGTAGCCATATAATATGAATTTAAAAAAATAATATAAAACTTATCATTATGAAGCGAATAATAAATTTGATATTGATTACCGCTGTAACCGGGACATTTGTTTTTCTTGCGTCCTGCGGGGATGAATTTCTTGAAAAGCAGCCTCCCGGGTCTGCTGCCGGTGCTGTTATAGAAAACCCTGCCGGTGTTGAAGGTATTTTGATCGGTGCTTATCACTGGATGACTTGTCGTAGTATGTTTGGTGGCGCTATGAGCATGGACTGGACATATGGAGATTGTGCCTCTGATAATGCCTACAAGGGTACATCCTATGGTGACCAGACTGCATTTAACACGGTAGAGCGTTACGAGGCTTTGCCTGCCAATCCTTATATGCGGGACAGATGGCGGGATTGTTATCGCGGTGTTGCCCGTGCAAATGATGCGCTGAATTTTTTAAGGGTGGTTCAGGACGGTGATAATCCCATTCCCGAACCCAGGGCTACGCAAATTGAAGCCGAGGCTAAATTTTTAAGAGCCTGGTATCATTTCAAGGCGACCAGGATTTTCCGGAATATTCCTTATATTAAGACTATTGAGGAGATGGGTGGTACGTTGCCCGAGGAGGTTCCCAATGACACAGAGGGTTGGGAAGGCATTGAGGCTGATCTTCAGTTTGCCATTGATAATTTGCCTACAACACCTCCGTTGGGTAACGTGGGTCGTCCTACCCGTTATGCAGCTATGGCTGTAAAGGCACACGCTCATCTGTATCAGAATGAACTGGATCAGGCCAGGCCTCTTCTTGATCAGATTATCGGAAGCGGTCAGTATGAGCTGGTGGATTTTGAAGAAAATTTTAATGCTCTGACCAATAATAATGCTGAATCTGTTTTCGAGATACAGACGGCTGTTACCGGTGAAACCACGGGAAGTGTTATGAATTGTAACCGTGCTTTGGCTCACCAGTCGGGTCCTGTTTCGGTAGGATGGGGATTTTATCAGCCTTCGCAGGATCTTTTCGAGGCTTACCAGGTTACCGGCGACGGGCTTCCTGTTCTGGACAAGGATGACCGCACACCCCTTGCCCACGATCAGGGTGTTGCCTCCACTGAAGAGTTTATTCCTACCGATCATCCTCTTGATCCTCGTGTGGACTGGACTATTGCCAGGCGTGGCATTGATTTCCAGGGTCATGCTATTCATGGCGGGATGGCATGGATACGTTCACAATCCAACGGTGGTCCTTACATGACGAAGAAATATCACTATACAGCCGAAGAGGAGGCAGCTGGTCTTACCCAGCCGGGCGGTCGCAGTGCCCGTAATGTACGGAGTTATCGTCTTGCCCATATTTTGTTATGGAGGGCTGAGATTGCCGTTGAGAACAATGATCTGAATTATGCCCGTGAGCTTGTAAACCAGGTTCGTGAGCGTGCCAAAAACAGCACACCGGTTATGGGTCGTGCAAGCACGTACATATTTGACGGTCGGGATGTTGAGGTTGACTGGGACCAGCCTGCGGCAAATTATAGCGTAGAGCCTTATCCTGCTGGTCATTCGGCGTTTGCCAACCAGGTTAATGCGAGGAAGGCTGTGCGTTTGGAGATCAGGCTTGAAACTGCCACCGAGGGTCACCGGTTTTTTGATCTTCGCCGCTGGGGCATTATCGACGAGGTGTTGAATGATTTTATTGCCAGGGATAGTGAATTCAGGGTTTTCATGCGGGGTGCAACGTTTAATTCGCCGCGCGATGAGTACTGGCCGGTTCCTCTGGCTCAGCTTGATCTTCAGGATGCATTGAGTCAGGATCCGAATTATTAGCCTGCGATGAAGTCTGAATTTAAAGATTAAATAATGAAAATGAGGACGGGTGCTGATTGATGTTGCCCGTCCTCATTTTTTTAATACAATGAGTTCAGTTTAAAAAGCAACGATTCATGAAATAATTAAATAAACACAAGCTACAAAGTATAGATAACCACATATTTAAAAAATCAACATTAGTGCTGTTCATAACAAATTACCTTTTTATACCGGACTTATACAATTATTATCTCTCTATTTTAACCTTGTAAAGAAAATATTTGAAATTGACTATCCCTGAACCAGGAACACTGGGCGTTTAGTCAATTTCATTTTGACCTGAAAGTCGAAACCGGATTTTCTGATTTTTAATTTACCATTCATCCCTGCAGTCTTATCGCAGGGAGTTGTGGATATCGTTAAAATCCCATACCGGGATTATTCTGAAATAGAAATAAATATTACATAATATCAAATACACAGAACTATTATGAAAGAACAAAAAAAATCAAAAAAACAAATTTCAAGACGGGAATTTATTGGCAGTGCTGCTGCCTTTGCTACTATTGCGATCATGCCTTCGGGAATGATTGGGTGTCAACCCGCTGTTAACGGTTCAAGATTCGGGGGTGTTCAGGTGGGGGTAATTTCATACAGCTACAGAAGTATGCCAACCGGAGCTGAAGATATACTGGGGTATCTTCTTGAGTCCGGCATTACCTCTGTTGAGCTTATGGGCGGGCCTATAGAAGAATTTGCAGGAATACCCACGGTTGATATGCCCGGTTACCCACGAGGTGCCGAGCTCACTGACGAACAAAGGGCTGAACTGGTTGAAGCCCGTGAAAGGCAGGCTGAAGAACAACGTGCATGGCGCACCACAGTTGGCATGGACAGGTTCAGACAACTGAGACAAATGTACAATGATGCGGGAGTCAACATTGATATTGCCAAGCTGGGCCGTCCAAACTGGTCGGATGAAGAGATTGACTATGCATTCAATGTTGCAAGAGAGCTGGGAGCAAGGGGAATCACATTTGAGATTTCCATTGATGCGGCGAAACGCATGGCTCCGTTTGCTGCCAAACATGACCTTTATGCGATAATGCATAACCACGGGCAGGCTGCGAACCCGGACTTCAGTTATGAAGAATGCCTTACTTTCGGGGATAACCTGATGCTGAATTTTGATGTAGGCCACCATTATGGTTATACCGGTGAGCATCCTAAT
>PXAP01000255.1 GCA_003567115.1 Bacteroidota bacterium | reverse complement strand
CCCGCCAGTGCAATGGAATCACAATTTCTCCATTTTTTTAAAAAAAGCACTTCCTCCTTTAGCTGTTCGAGAGGTTTATGTCCCGTTCTGTTTTTACGGTAGCAACCCCTGCAATTAATATTGCAAATATCTGTAACCTCTATCCATCCCAGGGGACTATCATTTGTCGTCCATGGCATCCTGTAAAGATTTTTCTTATCCAATTCCATTTACCTGCTTTTAGAATAAATTTTGCAATGATTTCCTGTATCAATGATACTACCCCGGGGCAGAGCATCGAAATATCATATAGATTTTTTTATTTCCGACCCGGAGGGTCGAAGTATTAAACCACTTTATAAATAAACCCCGGTATATTTCAAGCCTGACTTTATGTATCTGCTTTGGTCATGCCCTGTAATTTACAAAAGCACTTAATACTATCAAAATATGTACCCAATACAAATTATAAGTTAAACACATCAATTATTGATTATTTATGATGAAAAGTCCAAAAAGATGTGAATTTTTTGCTCACAAGCTGAAAAAACCGCTCAGGGACAGGAAAATAATCTGAAGAAATAAACCACCGGGTATATTCCGGGAGCTGATATCATTGAATAAATGAACGTTCATTTATTTTGGTGACTTTTTATCATTAATGTAATCTCTTATATTCAAAAATAAAGAGATAATAAAAGCTATACCTGCGCTGGTTGCGGTAATTATATCTACGGTCAGGGGAGCAAGATTAATGCCGGTCACACGGTTTATAAGATACCGGGGATAGGAATGGGGCAATCCTGTTTCACCAAGCTCTCTCAGCACACTCCAGTGCCAGTCGGTAAAAGGACAATAACCAATACCGTAAAAAATTCCGAGTATTAACCACGATCCGAACGTTAACAATAAAGTAGCAAGGTTAAGTTTCCTTAACGGCTTCCATATCCAGCCTAACAAATTGAAAAAAATAAGCAGGGTGTGAAAAACAGTAAAAAACCAGTCAAGGATGTGATAGATAATCATCAGGATCCAAAGTTAGCACAATTATGATAGAGATAATAATAATAATTCCTTTTTGGAACACTATCATAAAATCAGGCTGTTACTCCGGTTTTTATTAATCATGTGAAAAAAAACAGCAAAGTGTGAATTTATTCCTCACTTATTCCATTCAACATTAATAACCCAACTGTTGAACAATATCTGTTTTATTTACTGTACAGGGAAATTTTCATTGGTCAACAGGTAATGGTTCGCCCGGAACTTGATGACTTTACGTATTGTACGGAGAAATTTTAAGGAGAGGGTAAAATGTTGAAAAATTCCACATTTCACCTGGATTCCCGAATAACTTAATGGATGTTACATCAAACTATTCCTGTTTTTATATAGCTGTTATTCTGTGTTTTACGTAATTAATTTAATCACCTGCCAGGTTCCCGGAAGTTAAGGTCACTAATAAATTAAGTCTGGTATGAATTTCGTTCAGGGTACTTCTCTGTTTAAAATATTATATATGATATCCGGTTAATTATAGATTGCTTATGAGAAGGTTATACAACGCAGGTTTAATTCTGAAGGCCTTTATGCTGGTTGCTCTATATTTCTGGGATGTTGCCATGAGTTCACCGGAAAACAGCACGGTACAGAAGGTGCTCCGTTCAGAGCAAATTCAGCCGATTCCACATCGAATCAACAATAATTTGTCTGATATCGACGACTTTGAACATTTGGAAGCAACAGTAGCCTCTATGATGGGCAAATATGACATTAAGGGGGCTTCGGTGGCAGTGGCAAAGGATGGTAAGCTGGTTTTTGCAAAAGGTATCGGTTATGCAGATGCAGAAGCCCGGGAGCCGGTGGAGCCCAGACACCTGTTCCGGGTGGCAAGTGTATCCAAGCTTATTACAGCAACTGCAATAATGAAAATGACAGAGCAGGATTTACTGGACATCGACGATAAGGTTTTCGGGGAAAATGGAATTTTAAATGATTCCATTTACATGGATTATGTTGATCCACGGGTTGAAGATATTACCGTACGTCATCTTCTTAATCATTCTTCAGGATGGAACAGGCGTTACGGGGACCCCATGTTTATGCAGCAACGGATTGCAAGGGAGATAAAGCTTGATTTACCGGTTCAGGTGCCTGACATTATTCGGTTTGTTTTCAATAGAAAACTTAATTTTGACCCCGGCTCCCGCACCAGCTACTCAAACCTGGGATATGCCATTCTGGGCGAGGTTATTGGGAAAATTAGTGGTATGGAGTATGAATCTTATGTAAGAGAAAAAATACTTTCACCTTTGGGTATCCAGGAAATGAGAATCGGAAAAAGTCTTTTGGAAGACCGTTTTGAAAACGAAGTAAACTATTATGAGACATCGGTTATTTCAGAAAATCATTCCATTTGCACGATGGGCAAGGCAATTCCTTTAACCTTCAGAGGTAATTGTATTGAAACCCTGGGCGCTGCCGGGGGCTGGATCGCATCTCCTTCGGAGATGCTGAAACTTGTAGTAGCAATTGACACTATACCGGGTAAACCTAATATTCTTTCTCCCGAAAGTATTGAATTAATGACAGATATAAGACTTTCAGGAGGACATCCGATAGGATGGGCAGGAACTGACGGCCGGGGCAACTGGTGGCGTACGGGAACACTATCCGGTACGTCAGCACTTGTTTTACGACAGAATGACGGGTTAAGCTGGGCTGTTTTCATTAACTCCAGCACATACAAGGGAATAAGCCTTCCGGCAGAAATGCATCGTGAGGTGCAGACTGCACTGAACCAGGTGGAACAATGGCCGGAACATGATCTTTTTTATCACTTTGAAAATATGCCTTATTTGTACCCTGATATTGCTGAGCTCAGATGAATGAAAGCAACCAGTTTGTAAACTTCACTTTTTGATTGCTGCAGGCGGGGTTTCAGGTTGCAAGAGGTTTATTTTAGCCTGGAAATCGACAACCAGTTCATTGAAGATTTCCTTTACCGTAGTGATCTTTTCGGCCAGGTAAGCATTGCTTCCGGCAAATGCATAGCCGTTTTTCATGTTACCCTTATAGGCATTGTATAAAGCGGTAATAATGCAATACGGGCTGCTTGAGACATCACAGGTCTTAATGCAATGGAAAGGGCATTTTATTGGTTTCTTTAACCCTTCCTTCACCTTGTCGATAAAGTTGTTCCTTATAGCTCTTCCGGGCATGCCGACAGGGCTCTGGATTATCTCCATATCACTTTCACCGGCATTGATATAGGCCATTTTAAATCCCATCGAAGCATCACACTCCTCGGTGGTAACAAACCTGGTCCCGATCTGAACCCCCCTGGCCCCTTTTTGCATAATTTTAAGTATATCTTCACCGGTATATATGCCGCCTGCAGCAATTACAGGTATCTCCTTCCCGTATTTTTCCTCGAAAACCTTTACCTCCTTTACAACCTGGGGGACAAGCTCCTCCAGTGAATAGTGTGAGTCCTCTATCTGATCTCTTTTGAATCCCAGGTGTCCGCCTGCCTTGGGGCCTTCAACAACAAATGCGTCAGGCAGATAATCATACATTGATTGCCATTTATCGCAAATAAGTCTTGCCGCCCTTCCCGAAGATACAATAGGCACCAGCTTTGTTTTGCTGCCGGGCTTCAAAAAACCGGGCAACTGCAAAGGCAAACCTGCTCCTGAAAAAATAATATCCGCCTTTTCCGAAATTGATGTACGCACAAGGTCAGAAAAGTTTGACATGGCAACCATAATATTCACTCCTATGACCCCCTT
>PXAP01000032.1 GCA_003567115.1 Bacteroidota bacterium | reverse complement strand
TGCTTGAAAGGGGTTTCTTATGGGGTACTGATATTCCTCCGTCATTTGATGATAACAAGGTGGAGGATGAATTCGGTGGACTCGGTATGTTTACCTTTTCCCTTTCCGATCTGGATCCGAATACAGAATATCACGTCCGGACCTATGCCATAAACGAGATCGACACCATGTACGGCCTGATAGAGCCATTTACCACAGAGAAAATAGAGCAGGAAATCACCTTCGAAGAAATTCCCGGCCAGACATACGGAGACCCCGATATTGAGCTGACGGCTACCGCATCATCGGGACTGGATGTTATTTATGAAAGTTCAGACACCGGTGTGGCCACGGTAAGTGAAAATATTGTCACCATAACCGGATCAGGCACGACAACCATCACCGCCTCGCAGCCCGGAGATAATATTTATGCCCCGGCTGAGGATGCCGAACAGCTCCTTACGGTCGATAAGTCAACCCTTACGGTTATCGCCGATGATAAAACAAAAACCTATTGGGATCCGAACCCTGAACTGACAATCAGCTATTCGGGTTTTGTATATGATGAAGATGTTGAGGCCCTGGATCAGGAACCAAATGTGTCGACCCAGGCACATCAGTATTCAAATGCAGGAACTTATGATATTTTAGTTTCAGGCGGCAGCGCTGCCAACTATACATTTGATTACGTCAACGGCACCCTTACCATTGAAAAGGTTATGCTGACAGTTACCGCCGGCGATGCATCAATTACCTACGGTGACCCCATTCCTGAATTCACTATCAGCTATTCAGGTTTTCTGAGTGGCCATTCTGTTGGGACTCTTGATCAGCAGCCGGTTGCATCAACCACTGCCGATATAGCTACCGGGGCCGGCGAATATGAGATCACCGTTTCAGGCGGCAGTGACACCAATTATGACTTTGATTATGTCAGCGGCACCCTTACCATTGAAAAGGCATCGCTTACTGCCACTGCCGACGATAAGTCGAGGTATTTCGGTTATCCCGATCCTGAGTTTACTGTCAGTTATTCGGGGTTTGTACTTGATGATGATCCTTCGGTGATAGATGAAGAACCGATGGTTTCGTCAACAGCAGATACAGATACCTACCCGGGAATATCAACGCTGACTGTTTCCGGCGGAGAAGATAATAATTACAGTTTCAGCTATGTTGACGGCACCCTTACCATAGAAAAGGCACCGCTGACTGCCACGGCCGATGACAAGACAAGGACTTACGGCGAACCAAATCCTGAGCTGACAATCAGCTATGATGGTTTTGTGCTTGGCCATGATCACCGCGATTTGCATGATCAGCCCCATGTTTATACAAATGCCCGTACATACACAGATGCCGGTACAGAGGATATTATTGTGTCGGGTGGCCGGGATGACAGATATGAGATAATCCGTGTTAACGGCACCCTTACCATAGAGAAGGCTTCACAGACTATTGATTTCGGGCCTCTCCATGAGGTTTATGCCGATTCACCGCCGTTTGAGCTTCATGCAACGGCCTCTTCGGGATTAGCTGTTACCTTCACAAGTTCAGACCCGGAGGTTGCCTCGATAACCGGCTCAACGTTGACACCTCATAGTGCCGGGGTTACGATAATTACAGCAAGCCAGTCCGGCGACAACAACTATGAGCCTGCCCCTGATGTGGAACAGGAGCTGATTGTTCAGTCGCCTACCGGAATCGACAGAATAGAGGGCAGAGATATACGCATTTATCCCAACCCTGTAGTTTCGGTATTGTATATTGAATTGCCTGATGGCAGTGACAGGAGGTATACAATCACTGATGTCCTTGGCAGTGTTGTCATGACCGGGATAGTCGAGAACAACCGGATAAACCTGGACGGCCTTAATTCCGGGATATACCTGTTGAAGATAGATAACAGGACAGTCAGGATAATTAAACAATGATTGCACTGATAGTTATCTTTATTCTTAACTTTGCAGGGGTTAAAGCTTAACCGCATGCTTTATAATATTTCCCGTCGATGATAATGATCATCAGACAGGGCTGAATGGAGTGAGCATTTTTACTTAAAATTTCTAACGTTGCAGAATCATGTCTGACAATCAAGATAAAAAACTCTTTGATGATTTTCCGCCTGTTTCAGTCAGTGATTGGGAAGAGCTGATCCGAAGAGATCTTAAGGGAGCCGACTACGAAAAGAAGCTGATATGTAAAACGATTGAAGGGATACCCGTTAAACCCTGTTACACACCTGATGATATCAGCGGGCTTGACCATCTCAGGTCGCTTCCCGGAGAGTATCCCTTTGCAAGGGGCAAAAAGACTGATTCGAACGACTGGCTGGTGCGCGAGGATATTCCTGCAGCCGATGTTGCCCGGGCCAATGACAAAGCACTTGATTCCCTCATGAAGGGGGCCGGATCAGTCGGCTTTGTACTTGACGGCAGCAAAACCTACACACAAAAAGATATTGCCCGGTTGCTGCATAATATATGCCTTGCTTCGGCGGAGATTAATTTTGTATGCGATAATCCGCCGGAGAACCTTCCCGAAATACTTGACCAGGAAAACGTTGCAAGAGGCGGGGCAGTGTCTGACCTGCATGGCTCAGTTGAGTATGACCCCCTGGGAACCCTTTTTACCACCGGAAATTACCCTTTCGGGGAAGAGAAAGCTTTTGGAGCTGCAGCGGCAATGGCAGGATATAGCCCGCGTATCCCACGTTTCACGATGATAAATGTGAACGGGACGGTTTTTCACAATGCCGGCGGCTCTGCCGTTCAGGAGCTTGCCTTTGCCATGGCCTCGGCAGCCGAATATCTTGGGAGATTAACCTCAGGAGGTTTGTCGGCCGAAGATGCAGCGAGGAGCATAAGGTTTACTTTTTCGGCAGGAAGCAATTATTTCATGGAGATAGCCAAATTCAGGGCGGCAAGATATCTCTGGTCACGTTTACTCGAGGCCTGGGATACCCCTCCGCAAACAGCAGGCAGAATGGTTGTCAACGCTGTTACATCGATGTGGAACAAGACCCTTTATGATCCCTATGTTAATATTCTCCGTTCAACCACCGAAGTGATGTCGGCCGTTCTTGGAGGCGCCGATTCGGTTATCGTACTGCCTTTTGACAAGCCTTTCAGAAATGAGGGCGCCTCTTTTTCGCAGCGGATCGCCAGGAACATCCATCTTATAATGAAAGAGGAGGCCTATTTTGACAAGGTGATAGATCCTGCTGCAGGATCTTATTATATTGAATCTCTTACCTCTTCACTCATAGGAGAGTCATGGAAATTTTTCCTGCGGATAACAGATGAGGGGGGAATACCGGAGGCGTTCAAAAAGGGAGTTGTTCAGGAGCTTATCGGTGAAACCGCAGCAAAAAGGGACAGCCGCATAGCTACACGGAAGGATGTGCTGGTCGGCACAAATTATTATCCCAACCCTGGCGAGCGGGCATCTGAAAATGCAGAGGGAGAGTCATTCTGGCCGGCTACCGATGCTCCTGGTGAAACCGTTGCTGCTCCTTTGAAGCTATACCGCGGAGCACAGGCATTTGAGGAATTGAGGCTTAAGACAGAAAGACATGGCGGCGAACCGCCCGGTGTCTTTTTGTTAACCTGCGGTGATCCTGTAATGCGAAAGGCGAGGGCTGGATTCTCATCAGGGTTTTTCGGCTGCGCCGGTTTCAATATTATTGATAATCCCGGGTTTGACACTGCGGCAGCAGGAGCTGAGGCGGCCCTTGAAAGCGGCGCATCCATTGTCGTTGTATGCAGTTCAGATGAGGAGTACCCGGAAATAGTGCCTGAAATTGCCGTGATATTGAAAGGAAAGACTATACTCGTTGTGGCGGGGAATCCAAAAGAGAGTGCCGACCGGTTAAGGGAGGCCGGTGTTAAATATTTTATTCATATGAGGTCAAATGTTCTGGAAATGCTCCTGCAGTTCCAGGAAGAACTTGGAATCAAATAAAAGGAATATGCCTGACTACAGAAAGATAGATATTTTATCCCCTCCACGCACAATTTCACCGTGGGGTGTTGAAGGAGGCAGCGGGTCAAAATGGATGACCACCGAGCAGATACCGGTAAAACCGGTATATACTGAAAAGGATCTTGAAGAACTGGAGCATTTGTCTTATGGTGCCGGAATGCCCCCTTACCTGAGAGGGCCATATTCAACCATGTATGTTATGAGGCCGTGGACCATCAGACAGTATGCAGGTTTTTCAACGGCCGAGGAATCAAATGCATTTTACCGCCGTAACCTTGCTGCAGGACAAAAAGGGTTGTCGGTTGCCTTTGATCTGGCCACCCATCGCGGATATGACTCCGATCATGAACGTGTGGAAGGAGATGTGGGGAAGGCCGGCGTGGCAATTGATTCAATACTGGACATGAAGATCCTGTTTGATGAGATACCCCTTGACAGGATGTCGGTCTCGATGACCATGAACGGCGCAGTTCTTCCCGTGATGGCTTTCTATATTGTTACCGGACTGGAACAGGGAGTAAGTCCTGACCAGCTCAACGGCACCATCCAGAATGATATACTGAAAGAGTTCATGGTGCGTAACACCTATATTTATCCCCCGGACTTTTCAATGCGTATAATTGCCGATATTCTTGAGTATACTTCAAAGAACATGCCCCGTTTCAACTCGATAAGTGTGTCGGGATACCATATGCAGGAGGCCGGTGCTACGGCTGATATAGAGCTGGCCTATACTCTGGCTGACGGACTGGAATACTTGCGTACCGGAGTGAATGCCGGGCTGGATATCGACTCTTTTGCACCCAGGATATCCTTCTTCTGGGGAATCGGCATGAATCACTTTATGGAGATAGCAAAAATGAGGGCTGCACGTATGCTTTGGGCCAAAATTGTAAAACGGTTCAATCCGAAAAATCCCAAGTCACTTGCCTTGCGCACTCACTGCCAGACCTCGGGATGGAGTCTAACCGAACAGGATCCCTACAATAATGTTACGCGTACCTGTACAGAAGCGCTGGCAGCAATCCTTGGCCATACACAATCGCTGCATACCAATGCCCTTGATGAGGCCTTCGCCCTGCCCACCGATTTTTCTGCACGCATAGCCAGGAATACACAGATCTACCTTAAAGAGGAAACTTTTGTGACCCGTTCGGTAGATCCCTGGGGAGGGTCTTATTATGTTGAAAGGCTGACCCATGAGATTGCACACAAGGCATGGGCACGTATAGAGGAGATAGAGGAACTTGGCGGTATGGCAAAAGCCATAGAAACGGGAATTCCCAAAATGCGTATTGAAGAAGCCTCCGCCCGAAAACAGGCACGCATCGATTCGGGCAGGGATATCATTGTAGGAGTTAACTCTTACCGGCCGGACAGGGAAGACCCACTGGAGATATTAAATGTTGACAATACCGCTGTACGGGAAGCACAGATAAAAAGATTAAATAAACTAAGGGCAGAGAGAAACCAGGAAGAGGTTGACAGGGCACTTGATGCGATTACCGATGCCTCCGGAAGCGGCAAAGGTAACCTTCTGGAACTGTCTGTTGAGGCTGCAAAAAAAAGGGCCAGCCTGGGAGAGATCTCTTATGCCTGCGAAAAAGCAGCAGGGAGGTATAAAGCAGTGGCACGTTCAATTTCAGGAATATATTCATCAGAAGCAGGAGATGACAATAATTTTGAAAAAGCCCGCCGGATGGTCAGGGATTTTGCAGAAATGGAAGGCCGCCAGCCCCGGATCATGATAGCCAAGATAGGACAGGACGGTCATGACCGGGGAGCCAGGGTGGTGGCCACGGGTTATGCAGATATAGGCTTTGATGTGGATATCGGGCCTCTCTTCCAGACACCTTTTGAGGCGGCAAAACAAGCTGTGGAGAATGATGTACATGTGCTGGGGGTGTCCAGCCTGGCTGCCGGACATAAAACGCTTGTCCCCCGGGTTATCGAAGAGCTCAGAAAGCTGGAAAGGGATGATATAATGGTGATTGCCGGAGGGGTAATACCGGCTCAGGATTACGATTTTCTTTACAAGGCGGGTGTAATGGCTATTTTCGGGCCCGGGGCACCCGTACCGGCAACTGCTGTTAAGATACTTGAAATATTGCTCGGCAGTGAGGAGTAAAATCGAGTTAGTTTTGCCCGGAAGGACAAATGATAAGTGATGTCAGGGCATAATATATTTCCCGGAGAAGATCACCGGAGGTTACGGAGGTTTTTATCTCTCTCTGTGTATTTTAGGGTAAAAAAATTTACCTTCGATCGGTTTCATATGCTGAAAATAGTTTATTTGTACATTTTAATTGGATATGAAATTCATGTATATTTAACAAAACATAATATAAACCATGGATGAAAAAAGAAGATCCGATGCCGGGCAGGGATTAGGTGTAGCAGGTTTTGTGATCGGGGTGATAGCCCTTATTATTGCTTTTATTCCCTGCCTCGGGATGTATGCAATTATTCCGGGTGTAATGGCATTGATACTAAGTGCTATTGCTTTTTCCCAGGCAAAAACTGCAAATGCTTCGAGGGGATTGATAATAGCAGCACTGATAATTTCAATACTGGGCACTTCAATTGCCGGCTGGCAGATTGTAACTATCAGGCGCGCAACTACCGACCTTGGGAGGGTCGGACCCGGATTTCATGAAAGATTAATGGATGATATCAGCGATGAAATAAGAAGAGCAGTTGAAGGAATTGAAGATTTTGAAGAATATGATACCATACCCCATGATTCACTTTATTTTGACAGTGAGGAGATGATTGAAGAGCTGGAAAGACTGGAAGGAGAAAGGAATAATAATTGAAGTCTGCCTGGCCGGGCTTACGGTCATTAATCATTTTTTGTGATACGCAGTATCATGGGGGTTAATAGGGATAAACCCGGGGAATCAATTTAATGGTCAATGAATTATATTTCACCGGTAATACATATCAGGTGTTTCTGACGTATAGAACCCCCATGGTTTTGTTGACCTGCGGTCGATTCTACATGCAATTATGTGTTCTTTTAGCTGTAATTGTCAGATGTAGAATTCATGTTATTTTGGCTGCCGTAGGCTGAGGCAGACTCCTGATTAATTTTATGCAGCCCGCTGACTGTAACTGTAATTCATAATAGTAAATTTATGAAGATGTTGTCAATAATTGCTTCACCTTATCAAATGGTCAATATACTAGCCGGTTCGGCAATTATTTTGATTTTTGCCTATTCGGCGATCTTCAGTGCTGATTCAGGTAATTATCCTGTTGAATGTGTACATGTTGCAGCCTACGGACAGCAATGTCCCACCTGTGGCATTTCACACAGCTTCTCCGAAATAATCAGAGGGAATATTTCCTCAGCTGCCGGATATAACAGGAACGGGCCCTTGCTTTTTGGTTTTTTTTTCTTTCAGTTGCTTTTGCGGACTGTTACGGGGGGTATACTCACCAGAATGGGAGGCAGGAAGAGTCCGGCTTCACGGGTAGTTGCAGAGGCCGGCAATTACAGGCCGGATGCGCCGGAGGAAAATCCTGCCGGCAGAAAAGTAAAGATTCTGGCCTGGTCGGATGCAGCAATTTCTCTTATACTTTTTTTGTTTTGCTTTCGCCATCTGCTGGTTTTAATATAATTTTAAAATCCACGTCCTCAGGTCGTGGTCATGTCCTGACGGGGCTTTGCCCGAAAGGCATGTGGGGCTAAAAAATTAGCGGTGCGAAGCAAAAACCGGAGTTAAAATATATTGCAGTTCGGACGAACCTTGCAGGTGGTGATTCATATATATTGCAGCTCGGACAAGCCTTGCAGGTGGTAATTGATTTGTGATGATTCTTTACCTGTTGACTATGCCTGCGGTTTGACAATGATGCTGCATTATTGAAAAAGGTGAATGAAATCAGGCAGTTAAATTTTAACAGATTGTATGAAAATTCATTTTATAGCCATTGGGGGCAGTGCCATGCATAACCTGGCAATAGCGCTTCAGGAAAAAGGATACAGGATAAGCGGATCGGATGACGAGATATTCGAACCCTCCAGGTCAAGGCTTAAAGAGCGGGGATTACTGCCTGATGCCCTGGGATGGTTCCCGGAAAAGCTCAATGAAAATTTCGATGCGGTTATACTGGGAATGCATGCCCGTGCAGATAATCCCGAACTGCAAAGGGCACGTGAACTTGGAATAAGAATATATTCCTACCCTGAATTCCTGTATGAGCACGCCAGACAAAAAACAAGGGTGGTGATCGGGGGAAGTCACGGGAAAACCACCATAACAGCTGTTTTGCTTCATGTGTTCAGGTTCTGCAGAATTAATGCCGACTATATGATCGGTGCCCGGTTAAAGGGTTTTGATGTTATGGTAAGGCTTAGTGATGATGCTGACCTGATGGTGTTTGAAGGGGATGAGTACCTTACCTCGGCAGTCGACCCCAGGCCCAAATTTCATGTTTACCGTCCTCATATTGCATTGTTAAGTGGTATAGCCTGGGACCATATCAATGTATTCCCTACCTGGGAAGGCTACAGGGAAGAGTTTGTAAAGTTTGTAAATCTGATCGAACCCGGGGGAACAATTGTCTATTGCAAAGAAGACAAAGAGGTGGTTAAAGTGGTTGATAAAGCAGGCAGAAATTTAAACAAGGTAGCGTATGGACTGCCCGGTTATAAGATAGATGACGGGGTCAGTTACCTTATGAATCGTCAAAAGCCGGTTCCACTGAAGGTTTTCGGCAGGCATAACCTTATGAACATCGAGGGGGCAAGAAAGCTATGTGCTGAACTTGGCATTCAGAATGATGATTTTTATGCAGCTGTCAGATCATTCCCGGGTGCATATAACAGGCTGGAATTGCTGGCCGGAAATAAGGATACTGCCATATACCGTGATTATGCCCATTCTCCTTCCAAACTGAAGGCAACGGTTGAAGCAGTTAAGGAGCAGTTTCCCGCGAGGAAGCTGGCAGCATGCATCGAATTGCACACTTTTTCCAGCCTCAGCCTGAATTTTCTTGACCATTACCGGGGAACTCTCGATTGTGCTGATTTTCCTGTGGTCTATTTCAATCCCCATGCCATTGAGTTAAAGCGACTGCCTGCTCTCAGCGAGGATCAGGTAAGGCAGGCTTTTGGTAATAAAAAGCTCAATGTTTTTTCCGATTCGGAAAAACTGGTAACCGCACTGGAAGGGATTAAATGGAAAGATAAAAACCTTCTTTTAATGAGCTCGGGTAATTTTAATAATATCTGTTTTAATGACTTGATTAAAAAGGTTATCCGCAATGATTATCCACAATGATTATCAGATCGGTTAATAATCATTGCCATAAACAATTATGGCTTTTTTGGATTTTTTGTTTTGAATGTAACGTTCAAATCCACGTCCCAGGGCGTGGTCATGTCCTTGCGGGGCTTAGCCCGAAAGGCCTGTATGATTTAAAAAATTCGTGGTGCGAAGCAAAAATCGGGGTTAAAACCACCATCCTTTGGTGGAGAATCCGATTTTAGCGATTTTTTACTACCGGTGGAATCTCATGCTTTATAAATCGTTTTTGCGAACTTCGGTGATTTTACCGGCTGGCAATGCTGCCTATTGTAAATTTTAATCGGAAGTGAAATTCACATATATTTGCACCCGTATTTTAAATGTAATTTTAAAACCGCGTCCTCAGGTCGTGGTCATGTCCTGGCGGGGCTTTGTCCAAAAGGTATGTGCGACAAATTATATTCAGCTTTTCAATCTATCGAACCCCCATAAGTGCCGAGAAAATCTGCAAAATGAGTTAAAATTAATATGTTAAATACCTTTATTAAAAACAGAGTTATTTCTGCCTTCCTGGCCCTTATTCTTTCCGGTGTGTTTATTTCTTGCAGGGAGGAATGCCATTATAAGCCGCAATCACTTGCTGGAGCAGTTTTTCATTCTCTGGTAGAAGGAAGTGTTGTTGAGGCACCTGTTGATAATTTTTCTTTAAGCGGGATTGGAAGGGAGGACAGCCTGCTTTATGACGCGAGAAGCAATATCCGGAATATTAATCTGCCCATGAACGGATCAGCAGAGGAGTCGGGATTTATTTTTGTTTTTGATGAAGTAACCGATACTGTCTGGTTCTCTTATGAGGTGGTGCCATGGTTTCTTTCCCGGGAGTGCGGATTTATATTGAATTTTGAATTGCTGGAAACATGGCATACCGGAAACAGGATAGATTCGGTAGTTATTGTTACCAGGGAGATTACAACTTTTGATGAGACGAATATCAGGATATATAATTAAGGCAGCCTTGCTTCTTAACCTTATAACCGCTGCAGCCCAGCCGGATACTTCATTTGGTTCAGATACCTTGCATTCAGATCCACCGGATGAACCTCTAAGGGAGCAGACGGTCCCAATAACAGAACCGGGCTTCAGGATCGGCATAAATATTTCCCGCCCGCTTATTCAAATTATTGAGCCATCCAGATTTAGTGTGGAAACCGTTTTTGATTACAATATCGGCCAGGAATTATTTGCAGTTGCTGAAGCCGGATATGCCTTACGTGATCTGGACGAACCGACCTATCATCTTCAGGAATCTGGTTTGTTTTTTCGCCTCGGAACCGACAGAAGTCTCTACAATTATTCAAATGATGTGATTGCCATTGGTGCCAGGCTTGGTTTTTCCGCCTATGACAGAAGCGCTCCTTTTGTTTATGTGGAACAGGATTACTGGGGTGAGTATTCCGGATATCTGTCAGAAGAGTCTTTCTTCAGGCAGTGGGCTGAGGTGGTTTTGGTGCTTAAAACCGAGATATTCAACAATATCTTTCTGGGGTGGAATTTACGGGGGAAAGTTCTTTTATTTGATAAAAAGGACAGGCATATGGAGGAACGCTATATTCCGGGATTTGGGGTTGGGACAACAAACAGTACCCTAGGTTTTGACTTTTATATATATTACCGTATTCCAGTCAGAAGATGAAGTAAAGTAATTGTAATAAACTGCTTAATACACACTGGTACCCTGATGACGGTTCACATATAGGCTGCTGGCATGATTTAATCATATAAATAGTGAATCAATTTGGAAAAATTTTTGCAGGAATTAAAAAAAATTTATCTTTGCATTCCGAATTAAGAAAAACGGTCCGTTCGTCTAGGGGTTAGGACGCCAGGTTTTCATCCTGGTAACAGGGGTTCGATTCCCCTACGGACTGCCAAAAATAGTTATTTATAATTATACAGAATGGCAAATCATCCGTCAGCAGCTAAAAGAGCCAGGCAGAGCGAAAAAAGAAAAGTGGAAAACAGGTATTATGCAAAGAGTACCCGCAGTGCGGTACGTAAATTGCGTACAGCAAATGATAAAGAAGAAGCTGCCGCATTATTGCCGGACGTTTTATCCATGCTTGATAAACTGGCCAAAAGAAATTTGATACACAAAAACAAGTCTGCAAACCTTAAATCCAGGCTGCAGAAGCACGTCAACAGTCTTAATGGATAAACGCATTATCTTCAAATAATTCTCCATAAGAAATTTTTTACTTCCAATGCTTATTCCGGTCCTGCCGGGGTAAAGCCGGTTTTACCTGTTTTATTAGGATAAAAATCCTTCCCGTTTTAAAATTACAGGCATTATTGACTTCCGGGTTTCATATTTTTTATCAGAACATTTTACCTGCGTTCAATCATTATCATGATATTAGCCGTATAACCGGAGAGTCAACCTGCTCTTTCCGGGACTGTGGTGTAAGATAACCCGGGGACTTTCATACAGATTTACGATATTTTTAATCAGTATTCTTCTTTTTCTGTATGTTTTGTTTTGATTTTTTCTTAACTTAAATATAAAACTAACCGGGTAAAAGGGTAAATTCGATCTGTTTGTGATTATTCCGGGAGCATAATTTTTTTTTATGAAAGTGAAATCCCATATAACCGGCCCCTGACCCTGAAATATTGATGAATTATCAGGTAATTATGATCTATACAGATGAAATCAAAAAGTTAAGTATCAAGCAGTGGGCTGAGAATGACAGGCCCAGGGAAAAATTGCTTGCCGGGGGCTGCTCTTCACTAAGCGATGCCGAACTAATAGCTGTTTTAATAGGGTCGGGTAACAGGGATGAAACTGCAGTTGAACTGTCCAGGCGCCTTCTTGGCTCCTTTGACAACAGCCTGAACCTGCTGGGAAAGCAAACGGTAAGGGAGCTCATGCAGTTTCGCGGTATCGGGCAGGCCAAGGCGGTCGGCATTATTGCTGCCCTTGAGCTTGGAAGGCGTCGCAGAGGGGAGGATGTATCCGAAAAGCCCGCTGTTCAGAGCAGCCGAGATGCCTTCACAATTATGCAGCCCATGGTCGGGGATATCGGGCATGAGGAGTTCTGGATTTTGTTGCTGAACCGTTCCAACAAGCTTATCAGGGCCCTGCGTACCAGCCAGGGAGGAATATCGGGAACGGTTACCGATATCCGGATGATACTTAAAAGTGCCATTTTACATTCGGCATCGTCAATGGTTTTATGTCATAATCATCCCTCCGGTAACCTGAAACCAAGCCGGGCCGATATGGATATCACAAAAAAGATGAATGAGGCAGCCGGGATTATGGATATCAAGGTGCTTGACCACATTATTCTGGCAGACACCGATTATTTCAGCTTTGCTGATGAGGGACTGCTATAGTAGCATCCATTGCCGGGAGCGAAGGTAATGCTTTTTATGAAATGTAACTTTCCTAACCTTATTAATTCATAAATATTTGTATCTTGATGAAAGTTAGCGCCCTGGTATCTTTGCGGCGAAAATTTTTAGTACCTAAAGTTCGAAAGCTCAAGGAAATCTCTAAATTTATGAATTGTTCAGGCTAAATTATGCCTGTGTATAATTATTTACATTCATCGGGTCATCGCATTCGGAAAGAAGTGTGGTTACGGTTTTCTTCAAAACCGGATGTACTAACCCGGGCTCGACCTCAGCCAGGGGCTCCAGGGCAAAACGTCTCTTGTGTAGTTGAGGATGGGGTATGACAAGGTCTTTTTCATTGATTATCCTGTTATCATAAAAAAGAATGTCAATATCGATGGTCCTGGCAGAGTAATGATCTTTTTTTCGTACTCTGCCAAGATTATTTTCTATATTCAGGATTGTCTGCATTACCTCTAGCGGTTCAAGCAAGGTGCCGGCAATAATCAGCTGGTTAAGGAAAGGTGTGTCGTGAACAAATCCCCATGGCTGGGTCTCATAGACCGAAGATGATTTTTCAATATTTCCTATGAGCCGGATGATATAATCTTTGGCCGCTTTTAGGTACATCAGCCGGTTTCCTTTATTCCCGCCCAGAAGGAGGTATGCTCTGGCCATTTGATAATGAATTAAACCTGATTTTTAATGTAAAGTTAAAATCCACGTTCTCTAGGGCGTGGTCTTGTCCTTGCGGGGTTTATCCCGAAAGGTCTGTATGATTTAAAAAATTCGAGTTGCCAGGCAAAAACCGGGGTTAAAGCCACCTTCTCTGGTGGCGGATAGTCCGATTTCAGCAAATTTTTTACTTTCAGGACAAAGATAGATTCTCACCGCCAATATGCCAATAAATACCAGAGGATCATTTTTGTTTTCCCTTTATAGTATTTTTATTATATTTTTACACAAGTATCCGCTAAATATTCGGGAATATTTCAACAGACCACTGTATATTATTATATTACCAAGAAGTTAAAACGGCGACGATTTCAAAATAAGAATAGTAGATTTTACTGAATTTTTTACTGAACAGCCGTGATATGAGTAAGAAAGTCACCTCCGCTAATATTGCTGTAACAGCATTTCATTGCAGGTGAGTTTGACTGTTAATCAATATGCACATGACTGTTACATATCAATTTAATTATTAAAATATGAAAACATGAAAAGTTTTTTAAAGTATTTACTTGCCTCTGTACTTGGAGTACTTATAGGCTTTGTTATTGTTTTTTTAATTTCAATAGGCATTATAGGTGCTATGATCGCTGCGACAGACAGAGTCGTTGAGGTACGGCCCAATACAGTATTCCACATGAAGCTTGATCAGCCTATAGTGGACAGGGCATCCGGGAGTCCTTTCGATGATTTCGATTTGCTCTCCATGCGCCCTGTACGTAGATTGGGGCTGAATGATATTCTGGAGAATATTGAAAAGGCGAAAAATGATGATAATATAGAAGGTATTTTCCTGGAGATTATGATGCCCCAGGCCGGCATATCTACCCTCCGGGAAATACGTGCTGCCCTGGCTGATTTTAAAGATTCGGGGAAATGGGTTGTGTCCAGCGCTGACAGCTATACCCAATCTGCTTATTATCTGGCTTCGGTGGCTGATCATGTATATATAACCTCCACCGGTTTACTGCAGTGGACAGGGTTACGTTCCGAAGTAATGTTTTTTGAGGGGACACTGGATAAACTGGGACTGGAACCGCAGATTTTACGTCACGGAGAATATAAATCGGCTGTCGAACCTTTTATGCAGGATGAAATGAGTGATGAGAGCCGTGAACAGGTTATGACCTATCTTGGGTCAATCTGGCAGGTTATGCTTGAGGAGGTTGCTGAGAGCCGCGGGATAGATGCAGAACATCTTGACCGGATCGCTGAAGGCCTCCTGGTCCGCAGCGATGAGTCGGCACTGGAGCACGGACTGGTTGATGAGGTGGTATACAAAGACGAGGTGATTGCGAAATTAAAGGAGCTTGCCGGAATTGATGAGGACGAGGACCTGAAGACGGTAAATATTGCCCGGTACACAAGAGTGCCGGCAGAAAGGGAGGGCAGGCGGCTGCCCCGTGAAAAACTGGCCGTGGTTTATGCTGAGGGAAATATTATGCCTGGAGAAGGAGGAGGACAGGTTATCGGTTCGGACAGGATATCGCGTGCACTGCGTGAGGCAAGGAGGGATACTATGGTCAAGGCTATTGTATTCAGGATTAATTCACCCGGGGGCAGTGCACTCGCTTCAGAGGTTATCTGGAGAGAGGTAGAGCTTGCATCTAAAGAGAAGCCGGTTGTAGTGTCAATGGGTGATGTTGCCGCTTCGGGCGGCTATTATGTTGCCGCCCCTGCCACCAAAATCGTGGCCAGTCCCCAGACCATCACCGGCTCCATAGGTGTTTTCGGCTTGTTGCTGGATGCCAGTGAGTTTTTGAATGACAAACTGGGTATTACAGTAGATGTTGCCAAAACTAATCAATTTGCAGATATAGGCAGCATTTACCGTCCCATGACCCCTGCCGAAAGGGAGATCCTTCAGCAGGAAATTGAAAGTATATATGAAACTTTCATAGAGAGAGTGGCCGATGGCAGGGATATGGAAGTAAGCCGGGTGGATGAGATCGGACAGGGGCGTGTGTGGAGTGCTTATGATGCAAAGGAAATTGGCCTGATCGATGAGTTCGGGGGATTGACAAGGGCTGTCGAAATAGCTGCCGAAGAAGCAGAAATTGATGTTTACCGCGTAATTTCACTTCCACGGATACCTGATCCTTTAGAGGAACTGCTCAGGGTTTTCAGTTTTGATGTCAGGATGAGATTGTTTGGAAAAGACCTTGCCGAAACATCACCTTACTACGAAACATTGAAAGGTGCACTGGAAAATCAGGGAATTCAGGCCAGGATCCCTTTTGATATCAGGGTATATTAATAATTCCCATGTAGCCTGACCGGGTGCAGCCCGGTTTTTCAGATGTCTCCATTTTTAAAATGGTAGTATATTTTAATATGCAATACCCCCTTAATCCTGTAATAAAAGTTTTACTCACTCCTTTTTCGCTGATTTATGGAGCAGCAGTATTTATAAGGAATTGGTGCTTTGATAAGGGAATTTTTCCCTCCCGTGAATTTGATTTACCTGTTATTTCGGTGGGAAATATTACCGTGGGGGGAACCGGGAAAACCCCTCATGTGGAATATATTGTTTCTCTTCTGAAGGAGGAATTTAAGGTTGCTGTACTGAGCCGTGGTTACAAACGGAAGTCCAGAGGTTTTGTGGTTGCTTCCACATTATCGGGTGTTGAAGATGTTGGTGATGAGCCGCTGCAAATCAAAAAAAAATTCCCTGAT
>PXAP01000058.1 GCA_003567115.1 Bacteroidota bacterium | reverse complement strand
CCATCATAAAATAAGATAATTCCTATATTTATCCTGTAAAAAAGCCAGAATTTTGTTTTGAAAATTAACAAAATTTGACTTCGTCGATTTTCCATGTTATACCCGATGCTTTGTTGAGTATTTTCAAGATGGAAAATTCAGATAAAAAAATTTCATGTATATTTTTTTTAACCTTGTGATAATTACAGATATTTAAACACGGAATACCAAAAAGCCGCCGTCAATTGGGTAACTTCAGGTTTCTGCATACAGAATGGCCGGATATTTACCGGGAAGCTGGTGAGGCGGAGGGTCTGGTGTTTACATCGCCCAAGGCCTGCGCCATCATCTGCCGGAGCGCCCTCGAAAAGGTTGTCCGCTGGCTCTATGCCAAAAGATCTTCCAGTTCAGATAAATCCAGAACAGCCTTCTTGCTTTTGCCACCTTCCTCAATGAAGGTTGAAAGCGCCCCGATATTCACCAGCTCGGCCGAAATATCCTTCTTCAGTTCACTGAAACCGGCACGTTTGAAATTGATGGATTTCCGGAAAATATTCCGTTCCTCCGTAAACCCGGCCTCAGAAACACTTTCTGGCCGCCCCCAGGTATGAACGAAGCTGTATTCCCACAAATCAGGAGTAAACTGGCCGATCACCAAGCCCTTCAGGCGCCCGGACTGGGTGATGAATTTTTCATGAGCCTCGCTGCTGATCAATCCGATACTCAGCAGGTAATCGTAGATGTATACACAGCCTAAGGTTGATTATTGAGTTTCCCCCTGAATTTTGTAACTTCGTAACCAAATGAAGACCAGAGACGAAATAATATATTTCATTGCCCGGAATAAGAATTTATTCAGGAAGGAATTCCATATAACCAAAATTGGAATTTTCGGATCATATGCCAGAGGAGAACAGAACAAAGACAGTGATATTGATTTAATTGTTGAATTTGAGGATAACACACAAAATCTATACGACATTAAATTGGAACTGAAGCAATTCTTCCGCAGTAATTTGGGCATTGAAATAGATATTTGCAGAGAAAAGTATATTAAACCTCGCATTAAAGAGAAAATACTAAAAGAGACTTTTTATGTTAGCTAAAGATAAATATAGTCTTGAGTCAATTATTGAATCTATTGACAGAATTCTTGAATATACATCAGGATTAAAATCCGCAGATGAGTTGAATGCCGATTACAGGAATTTTGACGCTACCATGATGAATTTTGTAGTAATTGGTGAAATGGTAGATAAATTATCGGAGGATTTTAAAAACCATCATCCCGAAATAGAATGGCAAAAAATTAAGGGATTTAGAAATATTGTAGCTCATGATTATTTTGGAATTGATGCTGAGGAGGTTTGGCAAATCATTATAAACAAAATCCCTAAACTCAAGACCGACATTCAATCTATTATTAAGAATTAACTATTACTGTCTGTTTCATGTTGAAGGAAGAGCAGAATTTTGTAAAACAATCTTTGAATCTCTTGAAGAAAGCCTGAAAAGGGTAGGCACTAAATAACATCTATTTGGTTAAATTATTTAAAAGCGCTGTTCAGGCGCTATGTCAATATGAGCATACAGGATCCGGTTTTGCAAACATGCGGGGATTTATCACAAAAATAAACCTAAATACAACATAATTCAAAGGTCGCCATTAATGTTCCGGATTATATGGATAATGAATATTCTCCCTTCCGGGGAAGAGAATGCTTTTCAAATACCGCCTGCCAATTTCCCCTGATCAGCCAGACATGATCCCCCCTTCTCCGGGCACACAAAATGTAACACTACCTTTTATACCTCCCTGTATAAGCAATTACGGAAATAATTACTTTTGCCATTAATAAACATTTTTCACAAATTATGCCATTTCTTAATCGTTTTTCACCGGTAATAAATATTTTTCACGTATTTTTACATTAAATACAATTCACATTATATGCCTAATAATAAACGTTTTTCACGAGAAATAATTGAGAAAACCAATTTCTTACAAGAAATAAGTATTTTTCACGGTAGGCAGGCACCTGAAAAGGGAACTCTGGTTGGATACGGTGCTCTTATAGAAACATTGGGCCTTCCAGTGCCTTTCCCAAATACTTTAGCTCTTATAAGTGAGAAGCGGAGGCAATATAGGGTTCCTGGCTGGATTGTCTTAACACCCAGGCATAAACCCCGGGATACTCTTTATCACAATCTTGTATTTAGCATTAAATATGAAGGGGTCAATCTTCTTTTCTTCAAGAAACTTTTTGAATCTGCAGATGAAATAATTATTGAAGAAATGGTCGAGAGTGAACCATTGAGCCTGTTCAGCCGGAGAATATGGTTTCTTTATGAATGGCTAACTCAAAGAACCCTGACTATTCCTGATCTTAAAAAAGGTAATTACACTCCTTTATTAGATGAGAACCTGCAGTACACGATAGGGGAAGGTGATAATTCACCACGCCATCGAATAAGAAACAATCTCCCTGGTACAATAAATTTCTGCCCATTAGTGAGCAGGAGTGAAAAATTGGAAAAGTATATAAAAGAGGATCTTTCAGAAAAAACAACAAATTTGGTACGTAATGTCCATAATGATATCTTGCATAGAACTTCAGCCTTTCTACTGCAAAAAGATTCAAAAGCTTCTTTTAATATTGAGGGAGAAACTCCATCTAACCGCCGGGCAACGAGATGGGGCAAGGTTATTGGCCAGGCCGGGAACCGGCCATTATCAGAAAAAGAACTATTATGCCTTCAGCAGATTGTTATAGAAAATGACAGGTTTATCAATATGGGATTCCATAAAGAAGGCGGATTTGTTGGGGAACATGAAAGGAAAACCGGTGAACCAATACCGGAACATATATCAGCAAGATCGCAGGATCTGGATACATTACTGGATGGTTTAGTCAGGACTGATTCCAGGCTGGATAAATCTGAATTTCATCCTGTTTTAACAGCAGCGGTTATTGCATTCGGGTTTGTATTTATTCATCCATTCGTTGATGGGAATGGAAGAATCCACAGATACCTTATTCACCATATTCTTGCAAAGAAGAAATTCACACCTCAAGGGATAATATTCCCTGTATCTGCAGCAATCCTGGATCAGATAAATGATTATCGAAAAATCCTTGAAAGCTATTCACTTCCACTCCTTGATTTCATTGAATGGAAATCAACAAAAAACCATAATGTGGAGGTTTTAAATGACACAGCAGATTATTACAAATATTTTGATGCAACAATACAAGCAGAGTTTCTGTTTGACTGCATTGATTACACAATTAATGAAATTATTCCGGAAGAAGTCTCATATTTAAAGAATTACGACCAAATGAAAGCCTGGTTGGATGACAATTATGAGATGCCCGATAAAACAGTGGCCCTGTTGATCCGTTTCCTTGAACAAAACAATGGAAAATTGTCTGACCGGGCACGAACCAGGGAGTTTTCAGCCTTGACGAATGATGAGATACTGCTGATTGAGAAACAATATCAAAGGATATTCTGTGCTTAATAAGTCTTCTTACTATTGCAGCAAAGGCAAAAGCCGGGACATACTTAAAGTCAGATGCGTTTTTTTATTTTGATTTCTTACTTTATTCTGCTTTCCAATTAATCGGAATAACAATCTCATTCATCCTGCCAAATAACTGGTATGGGGGATTATATCCCAAAAACCTTGCATGTCCGAAAGGAGTTATGCCTCTTTCTTCCAATATATCATAAAGCCTGTCAGAATAAGATTTTATTTTACTATCAGAAGCCCATCCCCCAAAACGTATTACAGCAACAT
>PXAP01000360.1 GCA_003567115.1 Bacteroidota bacterium | reverse complement strand
CTGCTGAACCTGATAATCCCGCCAGTCCTGTTCAGGTCTATAGGCCTGTGCTTCAGGGGTAAAGGAGCACCGGAAACCGCTCTGCTCCGCCTGTCTCTTCTCATTTTATCTCACCATACTTATAATATTCTCCTTCGAGGCCGATTTTCCTGCCTGGAGAAAGGATTGGGTTTCTCTGAAGCAAAATTAGAATCCTTAACAGGGTATCATAATCCTTAAAATGGCAAATATCTCAACAAAATTACTTGAAAATCATTTTCGCAGTATAGCTACGAAAGTTTATTTTAGAATAATGCAATTATGGTTTTTAATTTCAAAGCAGTGCAACCCTGATAACTTATTCAATATTTATAATTATTCCTTTTTAATTATAAGAAATATGCTGGAATTATCTACTTCCTGAACTCGATATCTATAGCCAACGGACTGCCCCAGTCTTTCCATATCTTCCTGAGAAAATGTGGTGGCAATAAATCCATCCTGGCAGACTATAATCCCTTTTTTAGTTTTTGCAAAATCAATTTTTCCCAGCAGTCCTTTATCTGATTGCTCCTGAAACCAGGCTAATCTGTCCTCCCAAAAATCAGAACTATAACTACTAAAATAAGCTTTCCCCCCAGGAGAAAGCATTTTCATTCCCTGATTAATAAGGTTAAGAGGATCTCCTTTTATTGCTGAAATGCCATTTTGCAGACAAATAACAACATCAAATTTCCTATCCATCCTAACAGCATGGGCATCCATAAATAATAACTCACAATTAGAAATGTTTTTTAGATATTTCTTTCCAAATTCAACAGTATCTTGCGAGTTATCTATTCCGACAATTAACCTTATATATGGAGCTAACTCTTTCATTATACGACCATAGCCAGCCCCTAACTCCAATACTTTTTCATTTCCCTGCAATTCATTTCTAATAAAAGAAATTTCTTCATTTAAATATTGTTTGACTCTATTGATTTGAGTCTGATACACCTGATATAGCTTATCTGATTTTAAGTTACAGGAATAATAATTTTCATTATCTGGCTTTTTATCCGGCATTACAAACACCTTCCTGACAGTAAATATAACTACCTGAACAATAAAATAACTGTAAATGAATTAGTTTTACCCATTAACCGGTTAATCAGAATCCAGTTAATCTATTGAGATTATACTTTCATCTGCATTTATTTCTATAACATCATCATCTTCAATGATACTATAAAAATCTTCGTCTACCTTATCAACCAAAGGGATATTCATAATAATTGAGGTAGCTACAAGAACTGTATCCGGATATTTAATAATCATGCCAATTGGAGCATTATTTTCTTGTTGTAACTGATATAGCCCATCAGCCTGTACAACCGAGCTTCCTTTTCCACCCGGGAATACAATGATTTTATTGGCAATACTTTTACCTTCTAAATCGTGGTTTTTTTCTATTACTTGACCATCTTTCGGATCTACCAGGTAAAAACACAGGGGATCCTTTGAAATCACAATTTCACCCTTTGCCTTGCCTTTGGCTATTTTATGACATCTATATCTTCTCATCTCAATTCCCCCTTAATAGCAGCTTCCGTAGCTCGAGATAAATCTGCAATATAAAAACTCATATTTCTTCTTTTAGTATAATAAGCACATTTAGGAGAATCAGTAACTCCTTTTTTTCCCGATAAAAATTTCCAGCAGGGCTGGTCAATGCATGTTTCTGTTACTAAATGTCCACCTGCACTTTTTATAGTATCAAGATATCCCATTTTTCTGGCCAAACTTTTGGTCAAATTTGAAACACAAACCCAAAAGGGTACAGAAAACTTCCGGCTTCCGAGAACATTAACAATCTGTTCTATCTGTTTAATTGTAAGATGAGGACAGCCAAATAAGGCAAAATCTATTTCCCCCTTTTTATCTGATATACTGGAATATGTTTCCTGGATATCTTCATCTTTAATCACCATTTTATTCCGGGGCTGGTGATTTTGAAAGGCTGCTTTAATATTAGGAGCTTCAGGGGTATATCCAACTATATGATACAGGGAAACAGCCCCGGCAGTATTAAGTTGAGCACCCAGATTCATAAGCGCCTCTGAACTGATCTTATCCGGCAAACCAACAAAAACCGGTATGGTATCATGATAATCATTCATCCTGGGAAACGTATAACCCAGTAATTGATAATCAAAATCAGACTTAATTTTTGCCTCTACTTCAACAAGTACCTGGCCTCTTCTATTTTCTTCAAGCAGCAATCCATATTCAGGAACACGACCGGTCATAGCCGCACAAAGAGCACTCTGAGCAGATTCCCGATTGGTTCGGGCACCATAAATTGAATTAATATAGGGGGTTGCGCTGGATTCAGAGAAGGCAACAACTTCTTTAAACCTTGGTATATTATTTTCCAGGTATGGTGTACAATTATATGTCAGAGTAGCTCCGATTTCCCGGTAAGCTTTTCTGGTTCGCTCAATTATATCAACTTCTTCCTGAGTAAATTCAATATAATTTTTAAAATATTCCAGATTATAAGGAGGGTTAACTGTTGGAGAGATCCGACATTTATTACCTTTTTTTAATAATTTCTCTACAAACCATAAGTCTGCTTCCTGATTACTTAAAGCAACATGGACCCTGCTTATCTCGACCATTCTTTCAGGTTCAAAAGCTTCCACGATTGCCTGCTGAATTTCCATTGCCAGGGCTACACCTTCCCCATATTTTCCTGCTAACATATCTTTTTCTTCAGAAGTTAACTTCATTTCTGCCTCCTTTATAGTGAATTATCTGTTTTTATTATTTGCTTTTAACTACAGGAAGAGCATCCCCGCCTCTAGGTAATACACCTATTGTCCCCCGGGGTTTAATTTTTAAAGAACTATTTATGGCTTCCTGAATGTTATCAAAATATTTGTAACCTAAAGACTTTATTGCATTTTTATTCAAACCTTCGGTAACAATAAAGATTTCAGCTTTTTCCCTGATTTTTGCGTTGCTAATGGCTAAATCTGCAGCAATAAGATCACGATCTTTTTTTGATAATGAAGTTCTTTTTGCTATCTGACAGGCATTTGCATGGCTTTCTTTCAACCAATTGATTAAATCAGGATGATTATTTTCCAAACCTTCATAACAGGGTGCAGCTAAAATAATAATCCCGCCCTGTTTAACAGCAAAGGAAGCTGAAATCAGCCCTTTATCTGCCTGCCACCAGTCAATATCAAAGGGATAAGAGCTAACAATCAAAATATCTGCAGCCTCTTCTATTTCAACACCGTAGGCCTGACGGGCTTTTTCAACACCCTTTCGGTGGGCTTTGATAAAATCTCCTGAATAAACACCAACAATTTCATCATTATAATTTTTTACAATATTAATAATAAAATCCAAACCAATTTTCCTTGTAACTTTCTCTATACCCTGTCTGCAGAGGTTTTCAACATTACCCAGGGGAATTTCATCAAGTAAAGCTGCTAAAATATGTGTTGCTGCTGTAGTAGAATAACCACAAATTCCTGGTTCCACAATCTTTGCTCCCCCTGAATAGCCTGCATCAGAATGGGGAACAATACTGCCAATACCAATTATAAAGTCAGCCGCCAAAGCATTTCTATTAACCTCAATAGGAATTTCTCTCCCATTTATAGTAACCTTGCCTAAATTTGCTAAGATCCCCTCATCCTGATAATCATGCTGAATTATTTTATAATTATCTGCTATCTTTCTCCCTAATTTCTTAACAATCTCTTTTTCAGTCATAATTCTATGAGTACCAGGAGCTATCATAATAGTTATATTTT
>PXAP01000249.1 GCA_003567115.1 Bacteroidota bacterium | reverse complement strand
CTGAAAAAAGAGGGGAAAATATTGAACCTGGGGGTTAGCGTTGAGAAAGTTGACGAGGCTCTCAAAGCAATTGAATATGATAATGTAACAACGGTTCAGATTATTTTCAACATGTTCAGGCAGCGACCCGCCGAAAAATTTTTCCCCGAAGCCACAAAAAGGAATGTAGGAATAATAGCCCGGGTTCCCCTTGCAAGCGGATTATTAACAGGAAAATTTACACCCTCAACTACTTTTAGCAAAGATGACCACCGTACATTTAACCGCAACGGGGAAGCGTTTGACAAAGGAGAAACATTCTCGGGGGTAGATTATATGAAGGGACTGAATGCCGTTGAGGAAATAAAAAAGCTTTTTCCCGAACAAACCAATCTGGCTGCTATAGCCCTTAAATGGATTTTAATGTTTCCTGAAGTAAGCTGTGTCATTCCGGGGGCATCAGGTCCCGATCAGGTTCTCTCCAATATCCGGGCATCTGAACTTCCCGGTTTACCGGAAGACAAAATGGAGGACATTAGAAAGATATATGAAAAATATATCTGGCCTGATTTGGCGAAAGAAAAATGGTAAATTTCCGGTAACGACCATTCTGGAACAGGGAGGGTAACATTCCCTCCCTGTCAAATTATGCCCATTTTACTACATTGATTATTAATCATTAATTGCAGGGAAACACAGACATTTTGAAAATCTTAATCCTTTTTTATATCCAGACCTGAAAAAAATCCACATAATCATTTCATTTTAGTGCCAAATAGATAAACTATAAAGCATTAACAGTAACATATACCGTAGCCGTATCAATGCCTCCGTTACCGTCACTTATCTCATAGAAAAAACTATCACTGCCGTTATAACTGGCATCGGGCGTGTACCTCAATGCATCGCCCTCCTGGCCTGCCGTACCGTTGCTGCCCTGGTTGAAGCCGGTTACTGACAAAACATCACCATCCACATCATAATCATTAGCAAGAACATCAATTAAAATTGTAGAATTCTCGTCAACCTCAACATAATCATCAACGGCTACAGGAGGATCATTAACAGGGTGGACTGTCACGTAGACTGTCGCAGTGGCAATACCCCCGTTACCATTCGTCTCCTGAGCCAGGGTCTCACTATAGATAACCATGCCGTCGGCGCTGCCCCAGATAATACTGATCCGCATATCCACCAGCTGATTGCTCACCAGCTGGTTATTGCCGTCGCGTATAACCGCCTGGTAGCTTATCCTTTCAGGCATCTGTGCAAAGAGTGAACCAACGATTAAAATTCCGGCTAAAAGTGTAGATATTCTCTTCATATGCATTTAATATTTGATGGTTATAAATTCATTCAGAGTTGTAGTCGGTCCGTCATGAACATAATTTGCGAACCAGCATAATTGTCACCTGACGAACGTAAATATTATATGAAGGCAAAAAAAGGGGCAATGACTATTTGCCGGGATTGGATTAGAATTCGCTTGCTTCTGGAAGGAATTGATATTGCTCCGTCTGGCAATCCCGGATGAAAAATTCACTTTCTGGCAGGAATAACCACCCCGGCAAACAGCCCCGGAGTATGATATAGCATCTGCTGTTTCCAGTCTCAAGAGCCTGGATATTGATCCACTTTAAGAATAAATATATTCAGAGATAGTATTTTGGTTACCGGCAGTTTACTACAGTTTAGTCTTTATCCTCCTGAGCTCTTCAATAAAAAAACCGATATATCTTCCCTGTTGACCACTTCCCTGGGATCAAGGTGAGATGCAATACTTACTTCGGGTAAATCATAAGTATATATGAATGTTTCAGAATATGTAACCGACGATAGCTACTTACTATAAATTTTCAAGCATACGGAAAACCTGTTCCCTTTTCCTGGTGGATATGGGAAGGGGTATTTTGTCGGAAAGGACCACCATCCCGCCGTCAACCTTGTCTATGCGAACAAGATGGGAGAGGTTTACCAGGTGGGACTGGTGGATTCGCATGAAGCCGTAATCTTCGAGCATACTTTCAAAATGCTTCAGCGGTTTTTGAGATAAGCAGCTTTGGCTGGTTCGACGTATAAACCCAGCTGTAATTATTGTATGCCTCACAACGGATAATTTCTGTGACTGGCACAAGATATATGCTGTCAGTTGTTTTCAGTACGATCTTTTTTTTGCTTTTCGCCCCTTCATTGAAATTGCTGATAAATGCCTGCATCTTTATCTTCAGGTCATCATTACCGGACCGGCTTTCATTAAATCGCTGCAAGGCATCCTTCAGCTCCCGGGTATTTACCGGTTTTAGCAGGTAATCGAAGGCGCTGAAACGAATTGCTTCAAGAGTGTAATCATCAAATGCAGTAAAAAAGATCACTTTGAAATTGATCTTTTCAAACTTTTTCAGCAGGTCAAATCCGCTTCCGTCACCCATCATTATATCAAGAAATACAAGCTCGGGGTTTAGCTCGGCAATCTGCCTGTACCCTTCCTCCACCCCGCCGGCCTGGCCTGCAAGCTCAATTTCGGGATGCTCCCGGGAGATTATTGCAGCAAGCCCGTCACGTGCCGTTTTCTCATCATCTACAATTAATGCCTTGATCCTGTCCATAGACCGGGGTTATTTGTAATTATACCAAAATCCTCACTCATAATAAGATATATTGTGATCACAATCAATATCATTTCCAATTCATCCCTCTTGGGATAGATGCCTTCAATCCTCCCTGAACATCACGTCATTTATCCCGTTATCCTTTGCCGGTTCCTTTAAAGTATAAGGTATAGCAAGAACAACCTTCGTTCCGCTTACCTCCTCGCTCTCCATCCTGTCGGTTATTTCTATTCCGGCCTGTTTCCTGCCCCGTCTTACCAGGTTATGAAGTCTTTCATTGGTTATTGCAGTTGCCATTGAGACATGCTCCCTTTTTCTGAGTGCATTTATCTCCGCCGACCTCTTAATTCCTACACCATCATCGGTAACAATGGCCTCCAGGTGGTTGTTTTTAAACCGTATTTCAAGGGTTATTAATCCCTTTTCCTTTTTATGCAGCATCCCGTGCTCTATGCTGTTTTCAATAAATGGCTGTATAAGCATCGGAGGGATCATAACCTGTTGCAACACAACAGAAGGATCAACCACAACCTCATAATCGAACTTGTCAAAAAACCGCAACTTCTGCAACCTGAAATATAGTTTCAGTGCCTGCACCTCCCGGCTCAGGTCCACTTCCTCCGAACGGCTGTTTTCGAGGATCAGCCTCATAAGTCTTGAAAAATCCGATAGATAATCGCTGGCCTCAGCAGCATCACTTGTATATATAAAGCTTTGGATCGCAGACAAAGAGTTAAAAACGAAATGCGGATTCATCTGCGAAAGCAACAGGCGCTGTTCGTATTTAGCTGACCGGTGCCTGAGTTTGAGCTGGTGTATATATGCGGCCGCAATGGCGGCAATACCTCCTGCCACAAATAATAACAGCAATAACCTGAACCAGAGGTTCTGGTGAAAAGGAGGACTTATAATAACTGTAAGAGTGCTGTCGTCATTGCCTGACCCGCCGTTTCTGAACCTGCTTAAATGAAATCTGTATGTTCCCGGCCGCAGGCTTGTAAAACTTGCCGTATTGCCCCTGCTCTCCATCCAGGTGTCAGATAATCCGGCCATTTTATAATAGAAACGCGACAGCGTTGGATGGTGATAACTCAGGGTGGAGTACCCAATTGTTAAATAATTGCTGGCATGGTCAACAATAATCGTATCATGACTTGTGAAGTTGGTCCTCACCCTCTTGCCAAGCACCTCAACAAAGCTGATCTGTGCGGG
>PXAP01000005.1 GCA_003567115.1 Bacteroidota bacterium | reverse complement strand
TGGCAGGCCTTTGCCCGAAAGGCATGTAGGATTAAAAAAATTCGTTGTGAGAAGTAAAAATCGGCGTTAATTCAACTTCTCCCGCAGTGGATAGACTCCACCAGGTAACTCGCTTGAGATTACTTTGAAATACAATGAACATATATTAGCTTTGGCTGTGCAAAAGGAAAGTGAAAGGAATGTGGTAGTTATTACTTTGGTGTTATTAATACTATGATGAGGTTTGTTCATTGGCAGTCCGATTTCAGGGAATTTTTTACTATCAACAGGCGTGGATGATTTAATTATCGACCGGAACAGGTGTTGTTCTGACCGGAACCCTGACCGGACAATATCGGGTTAACCATATGACACTGGTGACAAATCATGAGTATCAGAATAAGTAGTCCGCAGAACCCTAAAATCAAATTTGCTGTTTCCCTGCAAAAAGCATCTGTAAGGAAAAGGGAAGGGCTGTTCCTGATAGAGGGCTTAAGGGAGATAAGGCTTGCCATGCAGGCAGGTTACCTCTTTCATACCCTGTTTGTCTGTCCTGAAATTACAGAGAAATGCGGTACCGGCTTTTCCGTTGATCAGTCCGGTGGTTATACCGATACAAGGAATGTAATTGACACTCTTACCGGACAGGCCAGTATCATAGAAACAAACAGTGATGTTTTCAGAAAACTTGCATACCGTGAGAGGTCTGACGGACTGCTTGTTATTGCCCGGCAGAAAAGGACATATCTCAAAGATCTCAGTCAGGGCAGTAATCCACTGATACTTGTTGCCGAATCCGTTGAAAAGCCGGGAAATTTGGGGGCCATGCTCCGTACGGCTGATGCTGCCGGGGTTGATGCTGTCCTTGTATGCAACAGCGGAACAGACATTTTCAATCCCAATATTATAAGGTCCAGCCTTGGTTCCCTGTTCACCACGCACGTTGTTTGTTGTTCTCCGAAAGAGGCTTTAGGATGGCTTAAGGGAAGGAATATAAAAATCTACACCACTGCCCTGTCTGCTTCACAGTCCTATCACCTTGCTGACTATAAAGGACCGGCAGCCATTGTTGCCGGTGCTGAAGCTACCGGTGTTTCCGGTATATGGGAGAGAAGCTCCGATGCCAATATTGTTATTCCTATGTTCGGAAGGGTCGATTCGATGAATGTTTCAGTGGCCACCTCCATCGTGCTTTATGAGGCGCTGCGGCAGCGGGGGTTCACTGCCTGAATAAAAAATGCATATGATACTTACGGGCTCTGCGCCGGGGTAGTTCATTATTGCTCATTATTGCTCATTATAGCTTAAATTCGTGGATAATCATTGCCGTAAACTGGGCTGTATTTAATAAATTTGCAAATGTTTTGTATTTCCCTGTACGCATTTTGTAATTCCGGAGATGTTATCAGGAATATTTAATCCTGAAAAACTTTATATGGTTAACAGGAGTTATAAAAATTATGTTTATTAACGGGGTGTGGCGCAGTTGGCAGCGCGCGTCGTTCGGGACGACGAGGCCGGAGGTTCAAGTCCTCTCACCCCGACAACAAAGAAACGCAATCAGTTGATAACAAATTGGTTGCGTTTTTATTTTAAGCTATTGTTAACAGATGTAAAGCATTTTTTGTTCTTATTATTCTTATGTTTAACCCAAATCCGTCAATAGAAATTAATTGTTTAAATTATAAATTGTTTCTAATGACGGTCATTAAAAAATATTGTATTAATTAATTCATAAAGAGTGTATTATATTCTTGTAATCACAGATTTGGGGTTAAATTTTGTTGCCCGGTTTCACCAATAAGTCAGCTAAATTATTATCCGGGAAGAACTTAATGAGTAAAATAAAACCGTTTATTCGGCCGGACAATTGGAACCGGATGAGCTGAGATATTCATGTACTGTTATTTGAGACACCCGGGATGAAGCGAAAATCGACGAAATCAAATTTCCCCTTTCTGCCTGGCTGAATTTATAACCGATACGGTCAAAATCATAAAACTTTTTGTATATTGATCGGGTAAGTTATCCTGATTAACGTGGTGTGATGAACCCGGTCAGATGGTGCAATGTAACGGGCATGCCTGATATAACTAAAAACAATAAAGCCATGAAATTTTTCCCTTTTAAACTTTTTGCCATATTATTTCCTTTGTTGGTAATTTCCTGCAACAGCTTGTCTTATAATGATAACTGGACCCACTTCCGGGGCAGCGACCTCAGGGCCATTGCTGCCGGTGAAGCCGTTCCTGTTACCTGGGATGAGGAGACAAATATACTTTGGAAGACTGCCATTCATGGCAGGGCATGGTCTTCTCCAGTGGTTTACGGAAACCAGGTATGGGTGACCACTGCCAACAGGGAGGGCACTGAGCTGTCAGCTCTTTGTGTTGATTTTGAAAGTGGCAGGATAATACATGACATTCTTTTGTTTTCATTTGATGATGCAATCAGGAAGCATAATATAAACAGCTTTGCCTCTCCCACACCAGCGATCGAAGAAGGGTTTGTATATGTGCACTACGGTAGCATGGGCACAGCCTGCATCAATACGGCCGACGGATCGGTGGTGTGGAAACGCACAGATCTTGAGTGTGAGCATATACAGGGCCCGGGTTCTTCGGCATTCCTTTATGATGACCTGCTTATTTTGCACTACGAAGGTGTGGATGTAAGGTTTCTTGTCGGACTGGACAAACTTTCCGGTGAGACGGTTTGGAAAACGCACCGACCGGAAGAGCCTTACGAGGAGATTCCATGGATAGGCACAAAGGCTTATGTGACGCCGTTACTGGTAAATGTTAACGGAAGGGATATGATAATATCCAATGGATCGGCCACAATCCATGCCTATGATCCCCTTACCGGAGAAGAGATCTGGAGCATTGTAAGAGGTGCTGAATCTACCGTGTCAATGTCTTTTGAAGAGAACGGGATTGTATATTTTGAAACCGGCTTTATGGTTGATGATGAAAGGAACCGGTTCAGTGAAATGTGGGCAGTTGATCCCGATGGCCGGGGAGATATCTCTGAAAGCAACCTGTTGTGGAAAAGACGGGTTGCCCCGATGCCACTCGCCACCCCGGTGATAGTTGACGGACTGATTTATACCGTTGATGCCAACAGGGTAATGAGATGCATTGATGCCTTAACGGGGGAGGATGTCTGGGAGCACCGGCTGAGGAGCCAGTTCCATTCTTCACCGGTATATGCGGCGGGGAATATCTATTTCAGTTCGATCAGAGGAGAGACCATTGTCATTGAGCCTGGAAGGGAGCTCAATATTTTGGCGGAGAACGAGCTGGAAGGCGAGATATGGGCTACTCCCGCATTTTTGAGAAACAGCATCGTGATGCGTACGGATACTCACCTGTACCGGATTGCCGGATTATAAACCCTGACCGGACAGGCCGGGGCGCGGATATACCTGGCAGCCGGATTCAAGCCGGCGGAGTAGCCGATATAAAACCTGGTTTCAGGGTTTATAACCTTACGGACAACTAATCTCCATTTTATCAGTCCTTTTCGGGATCCCAGACTATGACTGCCACCCTTGAATCTGCTGTCCCGTAATATATAAACCATTTACCTTTAAAATATGATATACCCTCAAGGAATGTGGTCCCGTCCTCGTACTGCCCTGTTCTTTCGTATTCCTCTTCCGGCCTGATAAAGAAGTTATCGGTACGGTCAATAAGTTTTACAGGGTTCGCGGAATCATACAGGGCCTGTCCGGCCGTATAGAGGCGGTGACCAAGCTCGGGCACCCCGGTGTGGATACTGTTACCGGCATTGTATATCAGCAGTATGCCATGATCGGTTATT
>PXAP01000358.1 GCA_003567115.1 Bacteroidota bacterium | reverse complement strand
AGGCTATTGTCCGCAGGTTTTTCGGGCTTGAGATTGTACAGCCTGAAAAACCTGCGGACAATAGCCTCGTCCATCTTCTCGTTGGCCTGGTGGATAAGAAGCTTTTTAACCTCACCGACGGGTATACCCGATTTGTCGAGGGCGGCTTTCATCGCCTGGGGTACATTGGATATGGAGTATTCATAGATTTTCCTGCCGTCCATCTTGATATAACGGACATCAGGATTGCAGTCGGGGGCATTGGACTGCCCGAGGTAGAGATAATAGGCTTCCCGGGTGGTGTGTGACACTGCCGCGGAAGCAAGAAAGCCGCTCTTTTTTCCGGACCTGACCCCCTCTACTATGGCTGCCCCTGCTCCGTCTGAAAAGATCATGGTATCACGGTCGTACTTGTCCACCACCCTGGAAAGGGTTTCCGAACCTATAATAAGGCAACGCTTTGCAAGTTGCGTACGAATAAAGGAATCGGCATGTATCACCCCCTGGATCCAGCCGGGACAGCCGAAAACTATGTCATATGCCACGCAGGATGGATTATTGATACCCAGTTTGTTCTTGACCCTTGCCGCAAGGCAGGGAAGTATATCCGACTGGATTGATCCCTTGATCACATCTCCGAAATTATGGGCAACAATAATATAATCAATGCTTTCAGGATCAATGCCGGCAGAGCTTATAGCTTTTTCGCCGGCAATGGCTGCTATGTCCGAGTTGTTCTGATCCTGGGTAACCCACCTTCTTTCAGCTATACCGGTAATGTCCCTGAACTTGTCCACTACCAACTCACCCGGACTGTCTATTCTGCTCTTGTCTTTTTCAAAGAATATCTGACGGGTAAATTCTGAGTTGGAGATCTTTTTAGTGGGTATATAACTTCCTGTGCCTGTTATGACGGTATTTAAAAAATCCATGGTTAGTGGTTGGTTTTTACAAAAATTATAAATCAATACCATTGATTTGGCGATGTAAAATTATTAATCTTTTTTAATCTGTTACCGGCTTGTTGATAATAAATCGATTTTTCAGGTTTTATTGGCGGGAGGGGCTGATAATTTTACATATTAAAAATTGTATTTTTGCTGGCCGGGGAGAGATCTGTTCCTAACTGTAATTTTTTCAGCCTATGTTTAAAAGGATTGTACTGATTTCCATTGCACTGGCTGCTTTGGCATTTTTGATCGGGGGCTATTTTTATCTTCAAAAAGGATTTGTGGCGGGGACCGATCCCTTTGAAGCGGTGACCGGCGATGCTGCCCTGATTGTCCGCACAAAAAATCTTGCCGGTTTTTTGCCGGAAATAAAAAGCGGTTCGGATTTCTGGACAGAACTGGAAACGGTTCTTAACAGCAGAAAATTAATATCAGGGGCATTGTTTCTGGATTCGCTTTTGGCAAACAACCGGTCGGCCTATGAGCTGGTTGCAGAAAAAAGTCTCTGTTTTTCCATTCATACGTCAGGAAGGGATAAGTATGATGCTGTCTTTTATTTGTCACTCTCCCTGGCGCGGGAAAAAAAGATATATAATGATCTGATGCAGGATCTGCTTTCCGGCAAGGCTCTTGTGAGTGAGCGTATTTATAATCGCTCAAGGATATATGACGCCTCTTTTCACCGGGACAGGGAGACAGGGGATCTGGCATGGACAGTAAGCGACGGTTTGTTTATCCTGAGCTTCTCTTCACTTTTGATTGAAAACGCACTGGATCAGCTTGACCGGGGGGAAAATATACATGATGATCAGGCTTTTCAAAAGGTGCTGGCCACAAGCGGCAGAGATGTTGATGCCAATATCTCTGTTAATCTCCGGCATTTCCCGCGGTATATTTCATCTTTTACTGAAGGTGAAAGTAAAAACCTGCTGAGCGGTTTCTCTGACCTTGCAAACTGGGCGGAAATGGATCTGCATATGCGTGATGATGCCTTGCTGCTGAACGGGTTTTCATTTACTGCCGTGGAGGAAAACAATTACCTGGATCTGTTCATGGGACAGTCTCCCAGGTCAATTACCGTGGAAACCGTAATTCCCGGTAATTCTTCTGCATTTGTGGCTGTGGGACTGAGCGATATCGATGATTTTTACAACAGTTACCTTTACCGGCTTGAGTCCGGCAACAGGCTGGCCCGGCACAAAAAGATGAAGGAGGATTTCATCCGGCTCACCGGCTCTGATCCTGCCGAAGCTTTTCATTCATTCATGGAAGGGGAGGCTGCCGTGGTGATGAATAACTGGGAAGAGCCCGGAGAAAAAGGAGAATCCTTTTTGCTTATGAAAACAGTAAGCAGGTCTCTGGCCGCAGAAACACTGCAAGGGATGCTGAAGCACCATGCCGGGATCACTGGAAGCAGCGAGGAATCCTACAGGGAGGTTTACCGGGTGGACAGTGAAACCTCCTTTGATATCTACCGCTTCCCTTTCCCGGACACCGGCGAAATTCTGTTTGGAAGGGTCTTTGGGATGACCGGCACCGCTTATTATACTTTCGTGGGAAATTACCTGGTTTTCGGGGAGTCGGTAGATGGGCTCTCCGGGTTTATTCATGCCAATGTGCTTAATCAGACAATGAGTGCCGACAGCCGTTTCAGGGAGTTTTCGGAGTTCCGGGTATCAAAGGGCAATTTCTTTTTTTACTCAAATGTTGCCCGCTCGGCCGGTTTGTTAACAACCTTTTTCCGGAAGGAGCTTTCCGATAATCTCACCGAACATATTGAGTCGTTCAGAAAATTCCAGGTTCTGTCAATGCAGTTCAGCACCGGGAGGGATATGATATACAACAATATCTATCTTAAATATTCGCCCCGCATAATCGAAGAACCCGGCACCGAGTGGCAGACCCTGCTCGATACGGTAACAGACTTCAAACCTCTTCTGATGGTTAACCATAATACAGGCGAAAGCGAGATCTTTGTCCAGGATGCCGGCAATAACATATACCTGATTAACAGGGCAGGCCGGATACTGTGGAAAAGACCCCTTCCGGGGAAGATAATGGGAAATGTGTACCAGATCGATTATTATGATAATAACCGTCTTCAGATGCTTTTCAATACCAGGGAACAGATATTTTTAGTTGACCGGAACGGGAATGATGTGGAACGGTATCCGGTCCGCCTTCCCTCACCCGCCACCAATGGCATATCTCTTTTTGACTACGATAATGATAAGAATTACAGGATCTTTGTTGCCTGTGAGGATAAATCGGTGGAGGTGCGCTCCAAAGAGGGCAATATTGTAACCGGATGGAACTTTGCAGGCAGTGAACATAACATTGAGCAGGAGATAAAACATTACCGGGCCGGTGGCAGGGATTATATTGTAATGGCTGACAGGCAACGGGTTTATATCCTTGACCGCCGGGGTAACATCAGGGTAAGACCTGATAAAGTATTTCCCGTTTCTGCCCGTAACGGCATTGCTTTCGAGGGAAGAACCCCCGAATCGGATCCCCGGCTGGTCCTTACCGATACCCTTGGCAGGGTATGGCATATAGGCTTTGACGGTACAACCGGGGTAACAGAGACGGGCGACTATTCATCAGATCATTTTTTTGATTTCCGGGATGTTAACGCTGACGGATACAGGGAATATATTTTTATTGACAATAACCGTATGGATGTGTACCGAAGGGATGGACTCCCTGTTTTCAGCCATGAATTTCCCGTGGCTATAGACCATCCTCCTGCCTACTATTATTTTTCAGCCACCGACAGGAGGCTGGGGGCAGTATCGGGCAGTTCAGAGCAGATCTTTCTGCTTGATTCGGGAGGTGATATCTGCAACGGTTTCCCCCTTACAGGCAGATCCGGTTTTACTATAGGCTTTATGCAACCCCAGCAGGAACATTATAGTCTTATTGTTGGTGCGGGGGATAACTTTTTGTACAATTATGCCGTATACTGAATTTTAAGCATAAATTATCTGCAAAGATATAATATGGCTTTGCCGGGCAGGGTGATGAAAACGGAATGACCTTTAACCTGATTAATTCATAAACCTGGAAACATCCTTGAGCCTTTGAATCATGAAGACAAAAATTTTTTCGGAGCAAAGATGCCAGGGCGCTGATTTCTGCCGGGATGCGAATATTCATTGAATTAATGAGATTAAAAATGTGACGGCATGCTTATAGCGGAGTTTATTAAATTAAATAATTTATAAAATTTATCTCTCATGAGAAAGATCACAGTTGTTTTTGCATTGATTATGATTATGATCCTGGCATCATGCGTCAGGGATAATTTTGAATTTGACCGCTTTTCAGACAGGATAAGCTACAAGCCGTCTTTTGCCTTACCCGTTGCCAAAGGCAGCCTCACCCTGGGTAATCTTATGGAACCCGATGATACGCTTATTTTTTTTGATGAGGGCGATTTAATAAGACTGGCAATAAGGGAGGACTCTCTTTTTAATATTTCGGCCGAAGATATTCTTGAAACACCTGTTCCTGAGTCAGCTTCAAAGAGCTTCAGAATGGACCCGATCAGTCTGGCTGATTTTCAATCTTCTGCAAATGTCACCCTGGACCAGCTCACAGAACCGGATAATATGGATGACGACGAGGCTGCCGTTATTCGTGACTCGGACGGCAGCAGTTCGCTTTTCCCGGAGGTTTCTGAAGAGAACATGGGGCCTTTCCCCGCCAGTCCACTGGAGGATATTGAATATGCCTGGTTTACGGAAGGAAACCTGGAGATGCAGTTGACAAACAACCTGCCGGTTGAAATAACCATCGAGATCAATCTTGTTAATAATGATACCTTCGAACCACCGGTTGGCTTGTTTCAATTTGATAATGTCGGTCCGGGGCAGACAGTATCCTGCGTTGAATCACTTTCAGATATTATGGTGCGAAGGGATATGAGACTGGAAATTGCAAGGTTCAGTTCACCCGGAAGCGGAGAAACACCGGTGTTCATAGACCTGGAGGATGATATTGAAATAGAATTGTCCGGCGAAAATCTGCGGGCAGGTAAAGGAAAGGCAAAAGTGCCGGTTACTGAACTTGATACCGGAGATGACAAACTGGATATGAATTTTGGTTTCGGACAACAAATAGATGTTTATAACCTGGAGAGGGGAGCAATAAATTATAGTATTCCAAATGATGCGGGAGAACTGGCTCTCAATGTTAGCCTTTTGAATGTCAGCTGTAACGAGACTCCCTGTAAATTTGAGATAATTACAGATGGTTCAAATAGCGGCAGACTGGAGTTATCAGATGCTGATTTTGACTTTTCAGAGGAAGGGACAAAAATTCTGGCTGAATATTCACTGTTGATCGGATCGGATACGGGTATGACAGAGTTTGATCTTACCAGGGGGTTTCTTGATTTTAATATGAGTTTCAGCGATTTTGTAACGGGTTATGCAGCCGGTTATTTCGGATATGAGGAAATTGTTCTGGATGAAGAGAATTTTGATCTGGGTTTTGATCTTTTTGACAGGATAACAGGTGATTTCCGCTTTACCAATCCGTCATTACGGCTATTTTATGAGAATAGTGCCGGTGTACCGGTTAACCTGTTGTTTAACCTCCATGGTGAGTCGGCCGGCGGTAACGGGCAATCTCTCTTCGACAATGAATATGGTGAGTTCCCCCTTGGTTTCCCGAAAGAACCCCGGGACATAGCTGAGGGAGAAATTGCGATAAACAGGGAGACATCAAATATAGTCGATTTTATTGCACTGCCGCCCTCGAAGATCAGCATTACAGCCAGGTCTGAGATAAACCCGGATGGAGAAACAGAAATTCCCAATTTCATAACATCAAAAAGTAAGATGCAGATGGGTATGGAAATTGAACTGCCGCTGGAAATGCAACTTGAAAACCTTGGTTTTACCGACACCATTGAATTTGAACCTGGTGCCGGGGATATTGATATGATTGAAAGTTTAATAATGACAATGGAGGTTACCAACGGGTTTCCGCTTGGCGCCTCGCTCGATTTGAGTCTTTACGATTCCGTTGAAAACAGGGTGCTTCACAGCTTTGATAATATAGTTCTTATGGAAGCATCTGATGTTGATCAGGAGGGGATTGCAATTCCGGGAAGAGAGGCTGTCAGTTCAGCTGAAGTTGAGATTACCGGGGCTACGGTCGATCATTTCAGGCAGGCCGGCCATATAATAATATCAGCCCGCATGAACACCGGCAAATATGATAACCGGCCGGTGCCGGTGAAGCTGCAGACAACCAGCAGAATGGATTTTAAAATCAGGATCAGGGCTGACCTGGACATCAATAACTAAAATAACAAAGTATAGTTCACATTAAAAAATATTTATTCCAATGCATAATTTCATTATTATTTACAGCCGGCGCAAAAGCATTAAGAGATCAATCCGCCTCACCGGGGCTGTTGCAATTGTTCTGGCCTGGCTTGCGGGGAGCTGTTTTAATGTGCAGGGGCAGACAGGGCAAACCATCTATTTTATGGACAGGCTGCCGCAGTCGTCCCTGCTTAACCCCTCTTTTCAGCATGCCCATAACTTACATATCGGGCTCCCCATGATATCTTCGTTCAATGTGGAAGGGAGGACCAACTTTGTGAACTTCAGCGACCTGATTTTTCAGCATCCCCGGTATGATTCACTGATATCTTTCCTCCATCCCGATGCAAATCCTGAGGATTTCACCTCAAAACTCAGGAACCGGAACATTGTAGCATCTGACCTTCACCTCAATATTCTTTCTTTTGGCTTCAGGGTTAACGAAAAATCGTTCGCAAGCTTTAACCTTACCGAACGCTCTTCGGGAAGTATTGTGCTGCCCCGGGATCTTCTAATGCTGGGAGTTAAGGGTAATGAACAGTTCGTGGACAAAAAAGCCGATTTTTCCGGACTGGGAGCAGGCTTCAATTATTTCAGGGAGTATGCCGCTGGCTATTCATACCTGGTTGACGAAAGGCTGCAGGTGGGTGCCAGGGGAAAACTGCTTTTCGGGAAGGCAAATCTCTCTTCAGTCAATCAAGGGACCAGCCTCTATACAGATCCCCATACCTATGACATGAGGATGCGTTCAGAATTTACCCTGAATGTATCCATGCCTTTGCACATGGATATTGAGAACGGCGATATTGAAGATATCAGGTTCCATTTCGATAATGAAGATTATGACCCCCGGGATTTTATTTTTGGATCAAATAATGCCGGTTTTGCCGTTGATCTGGGAGCTACCTACCAGCTCACCGAACCGGTAACTCTTTACGCAAGCATCACCGATCTTGGATTTATAAGCTGGAAGGAAGACACATACAATATTTCGGTGAACGGCGATTATGAATTTGAGGGAATTGACTTTTCTTCTTCTTTTGACAGCAGTGACGATTCTGACCCGTTTGAGAATTTCCTGGATACACTCAGTGGCAGATTTAACATCACCGCTACCGATAATTCCTACAGGCGGGGATTGCCGGCAAGGATTTATCTCGGAGGCACCTATCAGCTTCATCCCCTGATTGGGGTGGGAGTGCTCAGCCGCTCCGAAATTACCAGGAACAGGATCGGGCAGGCTGTTACCCTCTCGGCCAATACAAATGTCGGCAGAAGGCTGTCGGCCTCTCTTTCCTATTCCGCCATGAACAACAGTTACAATAATCTCGGGCTGGGGCTCTCATTCAGAGGTGCACTGTTTCAGTTTTTCATGGTTTCGGATAACCTTAATTCCGCTTTTATGCCTCACAGGACCAGCAGCGTAAATCTGTGGTTCGGCTTTAACATGATGTTCGGGCACAGGAAGACGGCAGATCCGGGAATTAATCAACCGGAAAAGTTTGATGTACCGTTGGCCGATCCTGGTACGGATGACCCGGATGATGATGATCAGTCGCCGGAGAAAGAGTTGCCTGAAGATGATTCTCCCGCAGTAAAATAAACAGCTGCCGGCAGGAGAATGGTTCTGCGGTCCTGCAAAATTTATTTTTTTCTTATGACATTATAATACCAGATAACATTTTGACTGACTAACCGGTATTCTGACAATAACCTTTTGCCTCGGTTGCCATTTTTTAATGTGATCATTTATGGTATTATGATGCTCGCATAATCGGAGATTATTTGCCGTTACCACGGGTGCCGTAAGGATTTTTTTACGGTCACGCATAACCACTTATTTAAAGCTATGCGGTCTTTTACTCTTTTCCGGGGTTAATGACACCGGCTGCTTCTTCCGTTTCTGTACCGGAGATGGCCGGTTTAAAGCATCGTCTTTACCTCTGCTCCAATACTGATCCTGTTTCGGGAATGGTTAAAATATTATTAAATTTGTGGCGTTAAAGTTTATTATGATGGGTTTAATACGTTTTGTAATTGTATTTTTTCTGGTTTATTTCCTTATAAGTTTGTTTACAAGGTATGTCCTTCCTTTTGCCATGAGGTATCTGTTCAGCAGAATGTCAGGCCGGGTAAGAAAGGATTATGAAAAGAAAATGAAGGACCGAAGGAAAAAGGAAAGAGAGGGGGAAATCACTATACGTTACAAACCGGGGGATAATAAAATAATTACCAAGGATGATGGTGAATATATTGACTATGAGGAATTAGATGACAACTGATCATATATACCTTTTTCTCCACCTTCCTTTTTAAAATTTCAGAATAATGTTAAAAAACCTTGCCCGGAAATCTTTTCCTCATATAATCGCAGTTATATTGTTCCTGGGTATTTCACTTGTCTATTTTTATCCTGTTCTGGAGGGTAAAAGGCTTTTCCAGTCCGATATAGTCCAGTTCCGTGGTATGGCCAAGGAAATACAGGATTTCAGGGAGGAAACAGGCCAGGAGGCGTTATGGACCAATTCCATGTTCAGCGGCATGCCTGCCTATCTGATTTCCACCCTTCATCCCCATAACCTGATAAGGTATGTTGACCGGATTATATCTCTCGGACTGCCCAGGCCGGCTAAATATCTGTTTCTGAGTTTGGTGGGTTTCTATATTCTTATGCTTGCTTTCAGGGTCAGGCCGTGGCTTGCCATAGCAGGCGCCATAGCTTTCAGTTTCTCTACCTATTTTTTTATTATCATGGAGGTGGGACATAACAGCAAGGCCCATTCCATGAGCTACATGGCTCCCCTGCTTGCCGGCATAGTGCTTTCATTCCGGGGGAAACTTGTTCTGGGATGTGTGCTTACAGGCTTGTTCCTTGCCCTTCAAATATATGCCAACCATCTTCAGATTACCTATTATACTTTGCTGATAGTTATTGTTTTCGGTATTTTTGAACTGGTGCATTCCTTCATGAAAAAACGGCTGCCGGTATTTTTCAAAAATCTTTTCACCCTGTTTATTCCTGTAATTCTTGCCGTAGGTGTCAACTTCAGCATTTTATACCTTGTATGGGAGTATGGCCGGTATTCTGTACGCGGACCGGCAGAACTGACAGTTGATGAGGATGTAATTACTTCAGGACTTGATAAGGATTATATTCTGGATGATTACAGTTACGGTATTTCGGAAACTATGAACCTTTTTATTCCCAATTTCAAGGGTGCTTCGTCCAGTTATGATCTTGGCACCGATTCAGAGCTGTACCGGGTTCTTTCAGATCATGGTGTTCCGGGCGCCCGGGAAATTGTTTCGGGTGCACCCGCTTACTGGGGGGGACAAAGGTTTACAGCCGGGCCTGTTTATTTGGGTGCTTCGGTTATTTTCTTTTTTGTGCTGGGGCTTTTCCTTCTGAAGGGGCGCTATAAATGGTGGTTGGTTTCTGCTACCCTGCTTTCGGTTACCCTTGCCTGGGGAAAAAACTTTATGTTCCTGTCGGAAATTTTTATCGATTATATTCCAGGGTATGACAGGTTCCGGACAGTATCAATGATTCTTGTCATGGCCCAGCTTACCATAGCTCTCCTTGCTTTGCTTGGAATAAGGGAGATGATTTTGAAAGGACCCTCCCGGGATCTGTTGAATGTTTTGAAAAAAACATTTTATATCACCGGTGGTATTGCCTTTTTTTTCATGCTTATGCCCGGTGTACTTCTCAGTTTTTCAGGCCCGGTCGATCAGCAGCTTATGGCTGCCGGCTGGCCCGATTTCCTTATAGACGCCCTGAGAAATGACCGCAGGAGTATGCTGCGGGCCGATGCTTTCCGTTCCTTTATTTTTGTAGCGCTGGCAGGCGGAATAGTGTTGTTGTTTTTATTAAAAAAGATCTCCGCCAAATGGATCGGTATTGCTGTTGCATTTCTGATTCTGGTCGATCTGTGGGGTGTGGGTAGAAGATATTTGAGCAGTGAGGATTTTGTTACTGAAAGGTACCATGAACAGCCATTTCTCAAAAGCGAAGCTGATGTTGTCATCCTTAGCGATGACGATCCTCATTACAGGGTGTACAATACAACCCGCAGCCCCTTCAATGATGCCATCACCTCCTATCATCACAAATCAATTGGTGGATACCACGGTGCCAAGCTGGGGCGCTACCAGGATATGATTGACCATCATCTTATCCGGGAAAATATGGATGTGTTTAATATGCTCAACACAAAATATTTCATCCGGCCTGGAGATGACGGGCAGCCGAGGGCTTTAAGAAATCCGCGTGCCCTTGGTAATGCATGGTTTGTCGATAGTGTGCGTATTGTTAAGAATGCCGGTGAGGAGATCGAGGCACTCAATGATTTTGATCCTGCCACAGAAGCTATAGTGGACCGGCGTTTTGAAGATTATATGGGGGCGCTTGACATTGTCTCCGGCACCGTTGGCCGGCCAGCCGGCGATGACGCCGGTCAGGATCCCGAAACCAATAATGACGCCGGTCAGAATGCTGAACCGGATAATGACACCGGTCAGGATCCCGAAACCGATGACGGCAATGATGCTGAAGTCGCGACCGCTGACCCTATAGAGCTAACCAGTTACCGTCCCAATCATCTTGTTTACGGTTATCAGGCCCGAGCAGAAAGGCTGGCCGTTTTTTCGGAAGTCTACTATGAAGCCGGATGGAACGCCTACATTAACGGTGAGCCGGCTGACCATTTCAGGGTAAATTATATTCTCAGGGCTATGGTATTGCCGCCGGGAGAAAATGAGATCGTATTCGAGTTCAGGCCGTGGGGATATTATTCCGGCAGGTGGATCTCCCTGGCAAGTTCTCTTCTGCTGCTTCTTTTGTCGGGAAGCCTGTTATGGCGTGAACTTAAAAACAATCTAGCCGGATATCAAGAAGATGACAGTGATAATTAGTTTTTGCCGGCCCAAAACTTTTCCGGATTAAAAGCTCCCTGAATTAAATCCTTTGCCGGCTCAAAACTTTACCGGACCAAAAGTTCTCTGAATAAATAATAGCTTATATGCAGGCAAGGATAAATCTCACCAAACAGGAAATAGAAGATATAATTGGCAAATGTGATGTTTGTTATCTGGGAATGGCCGGGCAGGGAGGGATTCCATATGTGCTGCCTTTCAATTTCGGATACCGGGACGGAAATCTCTACCTCCATGCCGGCAGGGGAGGTAAAAAATTTGAGGTTCTTAAAGAAAATAACCTTGCCTGTGCCGCTTTCAGCACCGATCATGAGCTGAGGGGACGGCATGAACATGTAGCCTGCAGCTACTTTATGAAATACCGGTCTGTGCTGTTGCACGGGTATATTGAGATGATCAGCGATTATGGAGAAAAAGTGAAAGCTTTGAATATCATAATGGAGAAATACACCGGCAAAGGCAACTTCAAATACAATGCTCCGGCGGTGAACAATGTGCAGCCATTCAGAATGGTGGTTGAAAAGGCCGAAGGCCGGTCATTCGGTTACTGATTGGTTACCGGTAACCAATCCATTTAAATATCTTCGAACTTTTTCATTTTTTTAATTGCCCTGGCGGCAAAAACAAAATTATTCAGCTCGGGGTTTTCATCCTCAAGGATCTCTTCTTTGGTGCCTTCCCACCATTTTTTCCCGTTGTGAATAAATATCACTTTTTCTCCTATTGCCAGTACCGAGTTAATATCGTGGGTGTTTATAATGGTGGTCATGTTGAACTCTTCGGTTATCTCTTTGATAAGCCGGTCTATCATTATGGCCGTTTCCGGATCGAGCCCGCTGTTTGGCTCGTCACAGAAAAGATAACGCGGGTTCATAACTATGGCCCGGGCTATTGCCGCCCTTTTTTTCATTCCCCCGCTGAGTTCCGAGGGATAAAGGTGGTTTTTGTTTTCCAGGTTTACCCTTCTGAGGCAGAAATCGACCCTTTCCCTTTTCTCATGATCACTCATAACGGTGAACATATCCAGATTGAACTTTACGTTTTCTTCCACGCTAAGTGAATCAAAAAGTGCAGCACCCTGGAAAAGCATCCCGAATTTCTGCCTGATTTTCTTCCTGTCATTCCCGCTCATTGCGGTAAAACACTGTCCGCCGTAAAGAACCTCTCCGCCGTCCGCTTCAAGGAGGCCTACGATACACTTGAGCAGGACGGTCTTTCCAGAGCCGCTTCTGCCTATGATAAGGTTTGTTTTGCCCTGATCAAAAATGGTTGAAACATCATCCAGGACCTTTTGGCCGGCAAATGATTTGGTGATATGGCGGACTTCAATCATGAGAGCAGTAACTGGGTGAGAATAAGGTTGAACAAAAGAATAACAACGCTGCTGTGAACCACGGCAAGTGTGCTTGACCTTCCCACTTCCAGTGCACCTCCACTGGTATAATATCCGTGGTAGGATGATACTGAAGTTATGATAAAGGCAAAAATAACCGATTTGATAAGGGAATAGGTGATATAGTAGGGAATGAAGGCGTATTGTATTCCGTATACATAGTCGGCTGTGGTTACCACTCCCACCGAAACCCCGGCTATCCAGCCTCCGAAAATCCCTATCAGCATACTGAGAATCGAAAGGAAAGGAGCAAATATAATCAGTGCAACTATTTTGGGCAGTATTATGTAACCGGCCGAATTGACCCCCATTATCTCAAGTGCATCGATCTGCTCGGTAACCTTCATAGTACCTATCTCAGAGGCAATGTTTGATCCGACCTTGCCGGCAAGAATGAGTGCCACTATGGTGCTGGAGAATTCAAGCAGTATGGAGTCCCGTGCGGCAAGGCCTATCAGGTAGGCAGGGTAGAGCGGATTCTCGGTATTGTAGGCCGTCTGGATGGTAATCACCGCTCCCATGAAAAAGGAGATAATAGCCACTATACCTATGGAATTGATGCCGAGCACACCCAGTTCCCTTAACAGCCTCTTATAATACATCCTGTGCTTTTCGGGCCTGTCAAATACTTTCATTACAAGCAGGGTGTATCTTCCTATGTGTTGTAAAAGGTTCATAGGTGCGGGATCAGAATTTTACGGGGGTTACAATTAATTATTTTTGGAATATATAAGGGTAACATGCATGACAAACCTTTGTAAAAATAGTAATTATTTGATCAAATTACGAGAGTAATTATTATTACTGATCTGCTCTTTTGGCGTACAAAAGCTAATAATTGAGCTTAATCAAAATGCTTTTTGTAACTTTGTGTTACTTTGGGAAAAATTCTGAATAAACCTGACGGGATGCCGGTAAAATGGAAATTTTGTATTAACTTTTCGGTTAAACCCAAATCCGTCAGTAGAGCTTACAGATAAATTGGACTAAACTAAATATACAGGTATGGATAAGAATCATTATTGTGTTATAATGGCCGGAGGTATAGGCAGCCGTTTCTGGCCCCTGAGCAAGATATCCAGGCCAAAGCAGTTTCTGGATATACTGGGCACGGGAAAAACGCTGCTTCAGGATACCTATGAGAGGTTCAGCAGGATAATTATCCCTGAGAACATTATTGTTGTTACCAATATCAATTACAGGGATTTTGTATTTGAGCAGTTGCCCGGGATTGATCCTTCACAGGTTTTATCCGAGCCTATGAGAAAAAATACTGCTCCCTGTATTGCTTATGCCAACTACAAAATCAAAAAGATGAATCCGGATGCGGTTATCGTTGTTTCACCCTCCGACCATCTGATACTTAAGCAGGATCTTTTTCTTGAAGAGATAAAGAGGGGTCTGGAAATTGCCTCCGGGGAAAAAGTTCTCCTCACCCTGGGTATCAAGCCCAGCAGGCCTGAAACAGGTTACGGCTATATACAGGCTGGTACAAAAAAGCTTCCCGGTAAGCCGGATAATTACCGGAAAGTCAAAACATTTACCGAAAAACCTGATATCGAGCTTGCCAAAGTTTTTTTTGAAAGCGGTGAGTTTTACTGGAACTCGGGAATATTTATCTGGTCACTTCAGGCTATAATGGATGCTTATTCCCTTTACCTGCCTGATATTGATTCCCAGTTTGCATCCGGTATTGAGGTTTTCGGCACAGCTGAGGAGGATAAATTTATAGGCAATATCTATGCCATATGCAAGAATATCTCGGTTGATTACGGTATTATGGAAAAGGCCGATGATGTATATGTTTTATTTTCCGATTTCGGGTGGTCGGACCTTGGCAGCTGGGGGTCACTTTATGAACACTCTTCACATGATGAAAATGGAAATATGCTTTCGGGAAGTAATGTTTTCGCCTATGATGTAAAGGACTCGATTATTAATTTTCCCGATGATAAGGTTGTTGTACTGCACGGGCTGGCGGGTTATGTTGTCGTTGAATCGGGGAATATTTTGCTGGTATGCCGGAAGGAGGATGAACAAAGAATCAAGCAGTTTGTGAGTGATGTAAAAATTGAAAAGGGAGACCGGTATCTTTAGCTCCAGGCAAACCGGGATAATCAAAAATAACACCATAAAAAAACCGGATATCGCTTCCGGTTTCTCTTTTTGGTGTGTGTTGGACGGCCAGCCCGGGACTTGAACAAGTATTAATATTGCGACTTTTCGCCGGCTTTTGTGTATGGTGCCCCGTGAATGGCCAAACCCGATCAGAGGGTCATATCAATATTCCCACAGATCCTGCTCAAAATCAAATATCGTATTATGGATTCTCTCGGCCTCATAGAGGGCGTCACGGCCGATTGCATATTCGTTGATCGGTCTGTTGTTAAAAACATTTGTTTCCTGGTAGATGTATCCTGAAAATCGCCTTTGCTGAAAAAGATCATCAAAGGAGAGATTTGCAAGATCGTTACCGCCGGTATATACTTCATGACGGGCAAGAATATCCCGGATATGGGGATAGTAAACCCAGAATACATTTTGCATGACCGATTCCTCTGTTTCCTCACCGGTTTCATCCCTTCTCTGGAATACCCTTATGGGGTTAATGCCGATTATTCGTGAGTTGAATGTTGAGGTCTGCTTGTTAAAATACCATTGTTCAAGTATACGGTATCTTGTGACCTCAAAGGTACGCACTTCACCGGGGATCTCCTGGGTTATAATTTCGCCGGTTTCCACATCAGTTACTTCGATCAATTCGGGCTCAGCACCCAGTCTGTTCTCTACGGTTTCAAAGTCAAGCTCTACCATGAACTGATCATCGGTATAGGCTACGATCTCTCCCGAATCCAGTGCGGTAACCAGCACATCAATAAGGCTCATTCTTGCCCCGAACGATTCGGTAGGAAAGTAGAGGGAGTGGTTGGCCTTTTCGCGCAGATCGACCATTCTCCATATCATCTTTGACCAGACAATATCGGCTTCACGCAGGTACGGGTAGGGGACGGGCTTTCTGTAGGGCACGTTCACCTTTTCATAAATACTTCCCTGACTAAGGTCCTGCGATTTCAGCCCGGTGCTTCCTGCAAGGAAAAGTCCTGCCCCGATCAGTAGTACTACTGCTAAATTCTTCATCTGTAAAAAATTATAAGATTGGTATATAATAATTATCAAACTTAATCTATTCTGAAACTAAGATCATTAAGCCTCACTTCCCGTCCTTCCGGGCCTACCGCCCAGATATTTTCAAAAATCACCCTGTCATTTCTGCCGGCCGTCCTGATAAGCTCTCTCTGTGCATCGGTGATGCGGTTGCTGTTTGAGGTCTCATCTGTAAAAAATCCTCCCCGGATAGTGGATACTGTAAACCTGGTAACCCTGAATGTAAGGTCAAAATCAAAGTCTTTCATCTCGGCCAGAACACCGGTCTGCGCAAGCAGCACACTTCTTGCTATTGTACCCCCCTGATCCCTTCCCGCAATATTGGTGACCGGGTCGGGCACTGACCTTACCCTGAAATTCCTGGAGCCAAAATTCCTGGTTACCCCGTCGATATTTGCAGTGACTGAAACCTGTGCTTCCCCGGTGCGTTCGGGCACAACCACATATTCGGTTCCT
>PXAP01000116.1 GCA_003567115.1 Bacteroidota bacterium | reverse complement strand
CATCATTTTTTACTTTTTGGAGTAGACTTATAGATCAAATATTCAAGTCGCTGTTTATCCTCATATTATATATTGGAATTTTGATAAAAATCATCATTTTTTACTTTATAGCCTCATTAATTCATAAATATTTGCATCTTGTTTAAAATTAGCGTCTTGGTATCTTTTTAGCGAAAAAATTTTGTGCCCAAAATATCAAGGACACAAGGAAATCTTTAAGTTTATACTATTACTTTCTGAGATTTTGTTTTTTTAGCAAATTTTAAAATCAATTCTTGTTTAATTTTGTTTGCAGCCTTGGGCTGCGTTAAGAATTAATCAGGTTAGAGCGAACTAAATTTTTAACCAAAAGAATTCTTCGGAGCCCTGCCCCGGGGTCAAATAAAAAATAATTATAGTAGTTTACGGTAACATATATTGTGAATTTTTCGCCGAAGCACCTGGCAGGCCTGCCCCGGGGATAATCGAAAGATAGTAGATTCTTTATTTTTTAATGGTCCTAACCTGGACAATCCAGAACCAAAGAGATTTGAATAATATTTTGCCAAAAAAAGCAAGAACATTATTACTAAGCAACTAAAAACCCGAATTGTAGAATTCAATAGAAAGTATGCAAACTACCGGTCGCCTTTTTTGAATTCCTCCAGCAAGTCCATCATTTGCTTTACTATTTCAGGATTCGAATCCCTTAAGTTTCTTATTTCCCTGAAATCATTTTCCAGGTCGTACAATTCAATATCGTTGTTGCTCCGGTTCACAAGTAATTTCCAATCACCTTCTCTTACTGCATAAGTCTGCCTTGTTTTCCAGTACATGGACCGTGACTCTTCAGCCGGAATTTCACCGGCAAGCAGTGGCCAGATATTCCGGCCATCAAGATCCTGACGTAATTCTGACTTATAATTTGTTAACGCACACAACGTTGGCAGCCAGTCTGTTACATGAGCCGGAGAATCAATTACCCCGGGCTTCAGTTGACCCGGCCAGTTTACAAAGGTGGGCACCCGTATTCCCCCTTCGTAAAGTTGACCCTTCCATCCCCGTAAGGGAAAATTATTGCCCAGTACCTCATGTGGCTTGTCCGCATAATTACCATGATATTCCGTCTCGCTGTGCCATCTCATCTGACCACCGTTATCGCTAATAAAAATTATAAGGGTATTTTCACGTTGTCCGGTCCTCTCCAGTGCATCAATGATCTGGCCAATACCATCATCCATGTGGGTTACACTGGCAGCGAACAACCTGCGGGAAGGATGCATCATCGGAACATCATCATAAACAGACATCCATTCATCAGGTTCATCCAGGGGAAAATGAGGTACGTGGTGAGCCACATACAGGAAGAACGGCTCCTCCCGGTCCTCTTCGATTATCCTTACAGCTTCGGCAGTTATCAGATCAGTGACATGTGTCCCGCTTTCATCAAGATACTCATCATTCCGGTGCCAGGACCTCCTCTCGGTAAAATCAGCTTCCATCTTATATTCATGGGTATATGGATCAATCTGACCGTCAAAATATCCATAAGACGACTGAAATCCGTATTTCAAAGGGGTATAAGGCGGAGAACCCATGTGCCACTTTCCCGCAATAGCAGTGAAATACCCATTATCACTAAGAAGAGAGGGTAAAGTAGGATCCCCGAGGTCAATTACCTCGCCGTAGGCAGGTCCCAATACACCGTACCTGCTGGCATAAAGACCTGTTATCAGGCATACCCGGGTGGGGGTGCAGGTTGGCATAACATAATGCTGGTTAAACGTTATTCCGGATCTTGCCAGTTTGTCGATATTGGGTGTTCTGACATCCGATCCGTGATAGCCGACATCGGCCCATCCCAGGTCATCCGGCAATATTATTAAAATATTGGGTTTCTCCGGAAAGTTGGTTGTTTCCGGGCTTTTCTCCTGACAACCGAAAGGAAATGTCATTAATCCGGCCATCGAAAAACCCAGTAATTTTGAATTATTTAGTTTCATCCGAATAATAATTTTTTTTAATAATAATGAATTTTGAATAATTTACATAATCTTATGATAAATATCAACAGTGCCAACAATACTGGTTATTGATTCTCCTGCCGGTTTTCCGGTTATTCTGATTATATGAGGAATTTTCAGCGAACATTCTAAAATGGTATGCTTACCCCAAACCAGGTGATCTCCCGGATGCCAGCCATGATCAATAATTCTTTTGTTATGATGTTCATTACATGGCAGATTTTAACCTTACATTAATAAATACTTACCTGTTCAATGCATGATGGCTTCATGTCAAATTTTCAATGATTCACCAGGGACTGTATAATTTTTTCCAGGCAAGGTGTTTATTTTTTAAAAAATGTATAATTTGCGTTTTCTATGAACATGGAGTGCAATTGTATTCCGGTAATTCACCGTATGGTTTTATAAAGGGCAAAGATGATATTGTTTATTAAAAATATTGGGTTGTCTGCTTTGAGAGCCAACATTTTCCTGATTCTTCTATTCAATCATCTTTTCCGAATACTATATAAGCCTTGGGGGAAATTATCCTCATACCACAGTTCTAAAGTTCTCTGTTAATAGATTCTGGTTGATTTTATAAAAACTATTTGAGATAAGTAAAAAAAATTATGATTATGGTACGACTGACAAAGAATAAAGTGTTATTTAAATTTATTGAATACATGAGGCCTGCCCTGTTATTTATCACCTTGATTTTGCTTCTGACTGAACCGGTGTTCCCGCAATCATTGAATAACTCCAGGTTTCTTGGCTACCGGGGAATTTGGTTCACTTTAGGACAGACAGAAAGAATGATAAATCTTGGTTATTGTGGCAATTATGGTGATAAATATTCAGGTGGATTATCCTTTGCATGGAGCCATACCATTGCTCCAATGGCTATTTACGTACCGGAAGTTGATAAGACTTTCTTCGTGTACGGAGGTAACACCGAACCTGATAATGATTACTTATTAGCCATGGCATCCTATTATGATCATGCCAACCACCTGGTTCCCCGGCCAACCATTGTCAGGGACCAGAGAGGAATAGATGATCCTCATGATAATCCCAGTATCACTATTGATGAAAATGGCTATATCTGGGTATTTGTAGCCGGTCGCGGAAGAACAAGACCAGGCCAGATTTTCCGTGCAACAGAACCATTTTCTGTAGACAAGTTTGATAAAATCATATCACGCGAACAGACATATTCTCATATATGGCATGTTCCCGGGAAAGGGTTCATGCACTTGCTGACCTTGTACACTGCCGGCCGGGAGCTTTACTGGGAAACAAGTACTGCCGGCACTGACTGGACCAGTGAGCCTGCTAATGATCTGCAAAAGCTTGCCGGTTTTGGCGGTCACTATCAGGTAACCCGATTAGACAAGGACCGGCAGCGCGTGGGCTCGGCATTTAACTATCATCCCGGCGGCACCTGGAATGGTATTCCTGTCAGCGGTCCTGATTCGAGGACAAACATTTATTATGTTGAAACTCGCGATTTCGGCGAAACCTGGACCACGGTAGACGGGCGGGAACTTTCACTGCCCCTGGATAATCGTGACAATCCTGCCCTGGTGGTTGATTATGAAGCCATGGACAGGATGGCATATATCACGAAATTGCTGTTCGATGATGATGGCAATCCTGTCATTCTTGTAGTCACCAGCAGCGGGCATATGCCGGGTCCCTCTAATGATCCCAGAATTTGGGAGATTGTTCGATGGACAGGCGAGGAGTGGGTCATTAACGAGATTACACGTTCAGATCATAATTACGACATGGGAAGCCTTTATATTGACGGGGACCACTGGTCAGTAATCGGCCCGACAGAGACGGGGCCGCAGCCTTATCATACAGGTGGCGAAATCGGGCTTTGGGTATCTGCTGACAATGGAAAAACTTGGGAACTGGAGCGCCCGGTTACAGGAAACAGTCCGATGAATCACAGCTACGTGCGACGGCCTCATAACCCGTCAGACCCGTTTTTCGGCATGTGGGCCGATGGCAACTCGGCTGAATTCTCTACTTCGAGATTGTTTTTCACCAATTCCACCGGAGATCGTGTTTACATGTTGCCTTACACTATGAACAGTGATTACGAAGCACCTGTATTGATTGCACCTACACCCCCAGAACCTTAAGATACAGGGAGCAGTTGTTTATTCCTTGTATCTCTTACAACCGGCAAGGTCTTGTAAATAACTGGTGGTGGTGTGACAGGGGAGTTTTTATCTTGAACAAAAATATCTTCGATTCCTTTACTCTATTTTTATGTTACGGGTTCTTTCCGGAGAATATTGAATGACCCGAAATATCCGTATACTGCAATAATTAAAAAGCAGGCCATGGGTACCAGGAAGGCAAGCTTAATGCTTCCGGTAAGATCAGATACCTGACCCTGCACTGCAGTGAGAACAGCGCCTCCAAGAATAGCCATGATCAGTCCGCTTGCCCCTATCTTTGTGTCATCACCAAGACCCTGTACAGAGATCCCGTATATGGTGGGGAACATGAGTGACATACAGGCAGATATTGCAACAAGAGAGATAACAGCAGGATAACCACTAAGTGTAATCACCCCAAAAGTAAAAACAATTGCAAAAAGTGCTGAAATGCTCAGGAGCTTTCGGGGACTGAAATATTTCATCAGGCCTGTGAAAACAAAGCGCATAAGAGTAAAGACAATCAGGGCTGCTATATAATAAGAGGAGGCCTGCTGTTCATACATATGCAGTTCCTGCATGACATACCTGATAGTAAAAGACCACACCCCGATCTGTGCACCTACATAAAAAAACTGGGCAATTACCCCGCTGATATACCTGGAATTTTTCAAAAGCCTTCCCAGGCTTTCTTTAACATTCACACTAACCCCGGTATCTGAGGCTTTTGGCATGTTGCTGAAAACAATGACAAGCCAGATAACAAGCAAAAAAAGGGCAACACCAACATAAGGCCCCATCATTGCATTTAATTCCTGAGCCCTTATGGCGCTTAGTTCCTCATGAGTCATCAGTGCTCGGTCTGCCGCTCCGGCATGATTAAGGTGCGAGAGAATAAAAAATTTACTTAAAACAACACCGGTAATAGATCCTATAGGATTAAAAGACTGGGCCAGGTTAAGCCTCCGGGTACCTGTTTTTTCGGGTCCCATAGCTATAATATATGGGTTTGCTGTTGTTTCAAGAACCGAAAGTCCCCCGGCCAGAATAAACAAGGCAGCCAGAAAATGTCCGTAGGTCATGGTGATACTTGCAGGATAAAAAAGCAGTCCGCCGGTAATATACATACCTAATCCAAGTAAAATCCCGGATTTATAGGTAAATTTCTTAATAAATATTGCAGCAGGAAGTGCCAGGCAGAAATATGCACCATAAAAAGACATCTGTACAAAGGAAGTCTGGAAATCGGTCATACTCATAATCCTTCTGAATGCAGCCAGCAAAGTGTCGGTCATATTATGAGCCAGGCCCCACATAAAGAAAAGTGAGGTTACAAGTATAAAAGGCAAAAGAGGTGTTGACTTTCTCATAAAAGTTTTTTTAATAAATAAAAATCACCAAATACAGGTAATAAAGTCCCTAATTTAATAACTTAAAAAATAAGTTACACAATAGGCCCCAAATATTCAGCAATACAGCCTTTAATGGAATAACTTAAAAAATAGGTTACCCAAGAGTAATTCCTTAATTATACTGATTCATATCCTTGTCCGGTCAGGTACTTATACTCCTCTCCTTAGGCAGAATCCCTGCCAAGATAATGTTAACTTGCCAGTTTACCGATAACCGATGGTCACGGAATTTGTATTCAGTATTCCTACTTTATTTGTATAATGGTCCGTAATTTCTGCACGCCCTGTAATCGGCCCCTTCCGTATCCATACCGAAAGCTGACCAGGCCGAGGGGCGATATATCCTGTTTTCGGCAACATTGTGCATACATACAGGAATACGCAATAATGCTGCAAGGCTTATAAGGTCGGCACCGATATGCCCGTATGAAAAAGCTCCGTGATTTGCTCCCCAGCCGGACATAACAGAATAGACATCTTTAAAAGGTCCCTTGCCTGTCAGATTGGGCACGAACCAGGTGGTAGGCCAGGTCGGATCCGTTCTGTTGTTAAGGATGTTGTGAACAGCATCCGGTAATTCGACAGTATGCCCTTCGGCGAGCTGAAGCACCGGACCGAGTCCGTCGACAATATTTATCCGCGAAAGCGTAACAGGCATATTTCCTCTTGAAAGAAAAGTGGAGGAAAAGCCGCCACCCCTGAAGTACTCTGTAGTTGCAGGTCCCCACGTAGTGGCTTTAAGACATAACCCGGCCTCATTCTCAGTTACATCCCACCATGGCTTTATAGCCGGTTTGCCATTTATGGTCTGCCGGCCGGTACCATCCAATGCAGAGGGACCGGAATTGATCAGATGAATAAATCCATCTGATGCCAGGCCCTCCGGCAAATGGCCGGTTACCCGCTTAATGGCATCGGGACTCCAGAATGTCCTCACGTCTGAAAAGACCTGGGCAGATCCTGTGAGCAGGTGGCCAAAAAGCATTGAAACCCCGTTCAGGCTGTCATTTTCTGTTGCAAGCATGTATGGCTGACGGATCCCGTTCCAGTCGAATGACGAACAGAGAACAGCCTCCATAAAATCGCCATTCGGGAAATGATCGGTCCACTGCCTTTGTCCCTGAAAACCGGCAACAAGGGCATTATGGCCAAGTGCCTCCTCTTCGAAGCCCATCTCACGGAGCTTTGTATTTCCAACCATCAGATCACGAGCGATAAGGGTCATCTTAACAACAAATTCCCAGTCCCTGTCTTTCTGTGATCGCGATCTTTGCTTTTCCGGAGGATTCCTGTCCTCCCCCTCCCTGCAATTTTGTTTCACCCATTTAATTGCCTTCTCATATTCTTTATCATCGAAAATCTTCTCATTTATGCGACGGACAAACTCTGACATATCAACATATTCGTTTCGCATTCCCAGGTATTTCTGAAAAAACCCGGCATCAACAATTGATCCTGCTATGCCCATTGAAACAGACCCCATTGAAAGATAAGAGGTGCCCTGCATAGTAGCAACAGCCAGGCCGGCTTTGACAAATCGTAATATTTTCTCTTTTACATCTTCAGGAATAGTTTTGTCGTCACTATCCTGTACATCCCGTCCGTAAATACCGAAAGCCGGCAATCCTTTCTGGTTATGGGCAGCAAGTACAGCGGCAAGATAAACTGCTCCCGGCCTCTCTGTCCCGTTAAAACCCCAAACAGCCTTGGGCATATGAGAATCCATATCCATTGTTTCGCTTCCGTAGCACCAGCAAGGGGTAACTGTTAGTGATACACCCACACCGATTTCCGAAAACATATCAGCACAGGAAGCTGCTTCCGCCACTCCCCCTATGCATGTATCGGGGATAACACATTCCACTTTGCTGCCATCTGCATGCCGCAGATTGTTTTCAATAAGCTGTGCAGCTCTCAGGGCCATGTCCATTGTTTGTTTTTCGAGTGATTCCCTCACTCCTTTACGCCTGCCGTCAATTGTTGGTCTTATCCCTACCATCGGCAGACGTCCGATTATTCTTTTCTGTTTTTTTACTTCCATAATAAAATAATTATTTACTGCCTAATATCTGTATGGTTACATAGTATTTTCATACGGCAAGATAAAAAAATTCCGGTGAAAAGCAGTTTTAATTATAAACCATGCCCTGTAAATTAGGTCAGATATTGCAGAATATCTTTTCATTAAAGTGACCGGCTAATTACATTACTTTTTGTAATTTCACCACAGGACAACAGAGGAAGAAATGTTTTGAAATGTCTTCATAATCACCTGTAAAGCGGGGAAAATGCAAATATCGGGAAAACAGATTACCATTATAGTGGCCGGCGGATCGGGTAAAAGAATGAATACCGATATCCCCAAACAGTTTTTGCTACTCAAAAATGATCCCGTATTGATGAGAACAATCAGGGCATTCCATCAATACAACCCTGATATGGAAATAATCATCGTTCTTCCTGCTGATCAGGTGAAATACTGGCAGACCCTTTGCAAAAAACACCGGTTCAATATTTCCCATTCCATAGTGGAGGGCGGGAATACCCGCCATCATTCGGTTAAAAATGCCATTATGAATATTCCATCCGGTTCGCTTGTTGCTGTTCATGACGGGGTCAGGCCGCTGGTGAGCAAAGCTCTTATACAGACCTGTTTTGATACAGCAGCCATTCTTGGCAATGCCGTTCCTGTAATTGAACTTTCAGAATCAATCCGCCTGGTTGATGGTGATAAAAACACAAAGGCAGACCGTCACCAGTTCAGACTGGTGCAAACACCCCAGATTTTTCAGTCAGAACTGCTTATTTATGGATTCAGGCAAAGTTACAGGCCCATCTTCACCGATGAAGCAACCCTGATCGAATCGGCCGGACATAAAATACACCTGGTCAATGGCCAGCCGGAAAATATAAAAATAACCACCCCTCTTGATTTATGCATTGCGGCCACTATTCTCGAAAACTGCTGATTACTCTTCTTTTATGTGAAAACTCACCCTGATGTTCCCTCAGCAATGAGGGATATTTGAACCACGTTATAAATAACGTCTTCAGGGAAATACCAGCTGCAGGGAAGTACAATACCAACCAGCTTGAATTGACATTTAAAAAAAGATTTTGTAATTTTCTATAACAATCCTGAATATAAAATAATAGAATGTTAAAGGAGTTATGCGGGGATTTTATCAGCCTCTTTTTCCCCTCACTTTGTACAGCATGCAAATCTGCCCTGGTAAAACAGGAAAGGCTTATCTGCATCAACTGCCTTTACAATCTTCCCAAAACAAATTTTCACCTCGATGAAAACAACACCATGGCCCGATTATTCTGGGGAAGGGTGAAAATAGAATCTGCAGCTGCATTTTACTATTTTGAAAAGGGCAGTAAATGCAAAAAAATTCTTCATCAGGTTAAATACAAGGGTGAAAAAGAACTGGCTTTACTTATTGGTAAAATATATGGCAGAGAACTCTTCATATCCGGACATTTTTCAGATCCTGAAATACTTATTCCCGTACCCCTGCATTATTCAAGGGAAAAAACAAGAGGATTTAATCAGAGTGAATGGTTTGCAAGGGGACTTGCCCACAGTCTGGGTAAAAAAGTTTTCAATGATACATTAATACGCTTTGTTGACACAAAAACACAAACAAACAAATCCCGCACAGAACGCTGGGAAAACGTAGAAAACAGTTTCATGGTACAAAGCCCTGAAAAAATTATCAACAAACATATCCTGCTGGTAGATGATGTGGTTACAACAGGTGCAACACTTGAATCCTGTGCATTGTCATTAATTCAATACAAAAAAGTAAGAATCAGTATCCTGACCATGGCATATGCCTGAAAATTCAGCTCCCTAAGAAACCCTCAAATCTGCCGGTGTAAGTTCCGGAATCTATCCGGTATTATTTCCCGGAATTTCCATAGAACGGGTAACTAAATTACATACGGAGGGCAGGCAGGTAAAATGAGCCGATTAAAAGCAGCAGATCCAACCGGCCAATCAGGTGAATGCCTCGGTTAAAAACGGTTAATCTGTCACCTTAAGTGAACCTTTCAGAACAGGTACTGAACAATAAAGGAGATAACATTATTATTCTGCCCCCTGTTAAAGTAGTATTTACCACCCCCCGCATGATCCCGCACGGGTATCAACGAATAAGAGATCCGTGCATTGACTGTGATATTTTCGGTAAAAAGCCATCCTATACCGCCATGAGCAGCAAATTCAGTTTTTCTGAAAGGATGTGTGTCAGCCTGGGGCAATTCACCAAGCTCATCTTCTTCTCTGGAATAAAAAAGATAACCTCCTGACAGGCCGGCTTCGGCAATTAACCCCATAGCCGTAAAATAACGAAGGAAAACAGGAATTTCTATGTAACGCAGGTCTATCCTGTAGTAACGGGGGTCTTCGATCGTAGTCCTGACCTGGCTTCCCTTTGAGGAATAATTCATTTCCATCTGTATTGCAACGTTTTCCCGGGAAAAAGTGTTCACGAAAAGTCCGAAAGAAGCACCGGCCTTATTATAGCCGGAAAAACCGTCACCTTCAACCTGCGCAATATTCAGTCCCCCTCCTATACCTGCATTGAAAATCTGTGCAGACAGCGGTGAAACCATCAAGAAACCGGAAAGAATCAAACTTAAACTAAAAATAAACTTCATCATTTATTTATCAAAATTGCTTAATTGGCCTGGCCGATTTCACCCGGCAAGATTCGCTTCGGGTTCAATTGGCTTTGCCGATTTCACCCGGCAAGATTCGCTTCGGGTTCAATTCCCCTGGCCCTCCGGGTCGGAAATAATAAATTCCATTTGATACTTAGGGGCTCTGCCCGGGGTAGTTCATTAAAGCGGGAGATTTTTCCCCGTTAATTTTTTAAACAATATCCCAACTCCTACCCCGGCCTTCTCTTTTATAACCTCAATACCAGCCCTGCCATGATGCATTACCTCTTCGGGATCAATTATATACACCCGAACTCCATGAGAGACATAATCAAGCAGACTTGCAGCAGGATATACATTCAATGAGGTTCCTATTACAACAAAAATATCTGCCTCCCTGGTAATCTCAATGGCAGTTTCCATTGCGGGCACCGGTTCGCCAAACCAAACCACATGAGGTCTGAGGGGATAGCCTTTTTCGCAGCGGTCCTCCTCCTTAATCTCCCAGCCGTCAATATCATATACCAGCCCGGGATACCGGGTACTCTGAGCCTTTCTGAGTTCGCCATGCAAAAGCAGAACCTTTTTACTTCCTGCACGTTCATGGAGATCATCAACATTTTGGGTAATTATCTCCACATCAAAATATTTCTCCAGTTCCACAAGTCCCTTGTGAGCATTATTAGGTTTGCATTCAAGCAATTGTCGGCGCCTCTCATTATAAAACTTCTGTACCATTTCAGGATTCTTATCCCATCCCTGGGGAGTAGCTACTTCCATGATATCATACTCCTCCCACAGCCCTCCCGTATCACGAAAGGTTTTTATTCCGCTTTCAGCGCTTATTCCGGCTCCGGTCAATACAACAAGTTTCTGCATATGAACAATCGATTATGTTATCCCGAAATATAACAAGTTACAGGCAAAAAAACAACAGACTGTCACCGCCGGACATAGTCCCGCCGGGGCATAACCCCATCCAACATACGCGGGTTTTCAGGATAGGCTAAAATTTACCATCACATCATGTTAATAAGAATCCCATATCAATGTTAATAAGAACCATTATCGGAGATGCAATTTTCAGAGATAATTCGTTAACTTGGTCCTGATTGGAAATACCCGGTAAAAATAATATATCATCTCATAACCAATTGCATGATAGATCATTCAACCATTACCAGAATAATTGATACATCCGAGATAACAGATGTAATACAGGATTTCGTCACACTTAAAAAGCGCGGAGTCAATTATATAGGTCTCTGCCCCTTTCATAATGAAAAAACTCCATCTTTCACCGTTTCCCCCGCCAAGGGAATTTTCAAATGTTTCGGTTGCGGTAAAGGAGGCAATGCCGTAAATTTTGTAATGGAACATGAGCATATCTCATGGCCTGAAGCTCTGAGATTCCTGGCCCGGAAGTACGGAATCGAAATAACCGAAACAGAATCCTCCACTCAGGAAAAAGAGAAGCAGGATGAGCGTGAAAGCATGATGCTCGTAACCGGTTTTGCGCAAAAATTTTATTCACTGAGTCTTACTGAAAACACTGAAGGGCTGGCTGTTGGAATGACATACCTGAAAGAGAGGGGGTACCGGGCCCCCGTTATTGAAAAATTTCAGATCGGATATTCACCCGAACGGCGGAATTCACTGGCTCAGGAAGCTTTAAAAAATGGTTATAAGCCGGAATATCTGGAAAAAACAGGCCTTACCATACGTAATGGAGACAAAATTTTCGACAGGTTCAGCAGCAGGATAATTTTTCCGATTCACTCCCTTTCGGGGAAAGTAATAGCTTTCGGTGCCAGAACATTGAAACAGGATAAAAAAACAGCCAAATACCTGAATTCACCGGAATCTGAAATATACCATAAAAGCAGGGTTCTTTACGGGCTGTTCTTTGCCAAACGTTCAATTGTTCAAAACGACAAATGCTATCTGGTTGAAGGTTATACCGATGTGTTATCACTTCATCAGGCAGGTATTGAAAATGTAGTTGCATCCTCAGGCACGGCCCTTACGGCCGAACAGGTTCGTCTTATTAAAAGGTTCACAAAAAACATTACGGTATTGTATGATGGAGATGAGGCAGGTCTGAAAGCATCTCTCAGGGGTATTGACCTGATCCTTGAGGAGGGAATGAATGTTAAGATTCTGATGCTGCCTGAGGGTGAAGACCCTGATTCATATGCAAAAAAAACAGACTCCGGCAACATCAGTGATTATATAAGTAAAAATGAGCTTGACTTTGTTCTATTTAAAACCCGCCTCCTCAGTGAAGAATCAAAAGATGACCCTGTAAAAAAATCTATGATGATAAGCGATATTGTAAGATCCATCGCTAAAATACCCAACCGTATCACCCGGATGGTCTACATCAGGGAATGCGCAAACATATTACACATTGAAGAGAAGATTCTATATCTGGAATCGGACAAAATAAGAAATACCGATGCTGAAAAAAAATTAAAATATAAATTCAATGATGCAGGCTCTAAAGACAAAAAGGAAAGCATCCGGTTCCAGCCAGGAACTGATCAAGGATCTGAAAGAGACATCCATGAAAGAGAGATCATCCGTCTGGTGATAAATTATGGCTCCAGGCAACTAATCCCTTTTAACGAAGAAACCGGTGAACAACCTGTTACTGTAACAGGTTTTATTATTAATGAACTTGAAAGCGATGAATTGCAACTATCCAATAATCACTACCATTCGATAATTTCTGAATGTAAAAAACTTATTGAAAATGATATAACCCCTGCAGAAAAAAATTTTTCCAATCACCCCGATACAATGATCAGCCATATTGCTGCAGATCTGCTGAGTTCATCATATGATATAAGCAGGATATGGAAGAGAAAAGAAGCCTATATTGAAACAGAAGAAGAAAAACTCAAACACATTGTCCCCTCGACAATTCTGGCTTACAAAAGCTTTCTTGTAAGACACCAGCTTAAAGAGACCGAAGAAAAATTAAGGGAAGCTGACAATGAAGAGTCATTATTACTGCAACAAAGGTATATAATACTTAAAAATACCAATATCCACCTGGCGAAACAACTGGGTAACAGAATTGTTTTCTGAACAAAACTCTTAAAAAACCAGTTTAATTTAATGGGCCGATCCAGGCTTATTTTTAAGTTTAATGTAACGTTAAAATCCACGTCCTCAGGTCGTGGTCACGTCCTGGCGGGAGATGATACTTTGGAGTTAAACTAAAATTACAGGCAGTAATTACGTGGAAGATATGCTTTTTTTTATATTTTTATAGCGGAGAAAAACCAGGTTGTCCGGATATGTTACAAAAACTGAAAATTCATTATCCTAACCTGGACAAGCCAGAACCAAAGAGGTTTGAATATAATTTTGCCGAAAAAAGCAAGAATTTAAATATTACGCGTCTAATGTATAGATTTAATGCCCCACATATACCGGTTCTCCTGCTTGTTATCCTTTTATCACTGTGTATTTCATGTGGCCGGAGCAGCGAAGAAAAAAATGAAGAAAAAACTTTAATTGAGCAGGATTTTGATATTGAGGAAGAATTTGGTGAATTAACGGAGGTGAAAGCAATATTCTATGATATGTATTCACCTGTAAAGGCTCACCGGCTATATCAGCAGTTAAACGTGATATTTGATCCATCTATCCTAAATCCAGTTGACAACCTGGTAAGATACAATTCAAGCAACAAAGTTGCTGTTAATTTAGGAATTTATGGTGCTGATATGAGCTATTGCCATATGTTTGGACAAACGCAGGAAGCCCTCAATTACCTTTCAGCTGTATACAGACTTGCAGAAAGACTGGGTATTGCATCCACATTTATCGACCAGGCGGCAAATGCAAGCGACAGGTCACTAAATCATCCCGACTCATTATTTGATATAGCAAGCAATATTTATATTGCGGCTGAAAAACAACTTCAAGATAGTGAACGGACGGGCGCCGCTTCCCTTATACTTGCAGGAGGCTGGATTGAAGCATTATACATTGCAATCACCTTTTATGATGAGCAAAATCCCGTCAGTAATCTTGAAGAACAAATATTAACTCAGAAGTATTCTCTTGACCGTCTTGTAGCCCTGCTTTCCAATCACCAGGACAATGAGTTTATAGCAAAGTATCTTCTGATGATCAGGCAATTAAAACGAATTTATGACCGTATAGAGATTTTATTTGACCAGGATGATCTTCATATTGATACTTCGGAAAAAACCATTGAATCAGATGAACCAAAATTTATTTATTCAGAAAACGATATCACAGAAATCGTCAATCTGGTGAAAATTATCCGTCAGGACATGATTAACTGACAGTGCCCCTTATTTAAAAGTAAGGTCTTGATCTGACGTAGGGATGTTTTTATGATCCATTTACCGCTTCCGCAAAGTTATCATGTTTTAAAAAGCCGGGATATAATGCCATCGGCAAAAAACTTACCTGTTCGACCCAGCTTAATTATCTTTCCGTCTTTCTCAAGCTTGCCATTCTCAAAAAAAATAGCTGCCTCCTTTAGCAAATAATCTGAAAATTCATTACCAAAATTCTGTTCAACAACTTTAACATTTATTCCCCACATAGTTCTCAATGAAGTTAGTATATACTCATTATATTTTTCCTTTGTGCCTAGTTTTTCATAATCATACGGAATAATCCCATGAATTATATTTTTGATGTACTGGCTGTTATTATTTAAATTCCATTGTCTTGAATTTCCGTTAAAGGAGTTGGCAGATGGTCCGATTCCAAGGTAATGTTTCTGCATCCAGTAAGAGGTGTTATGTATTGAATAATAACCAGGCATACAAAAGTTTGATATCTCATAATGCATAAATCCTTCATTATATGCCATATCCATAAGGATTTCAAACTGGTCAAGCCCTGCACGTTCATCGGGTCCTTCCATTAATCCTTTCCTGAACTTGTGAAAATAAACCGTTTTATTTTCAATGGTTAAATGATATGCCGACAAATGCTGCAGCTGTTTATCGAAAGTAATTTTAAGATTTTCCTTCCATTTATCGTTTTTCAAACCCGGCAAACCATAAATAAGATCTATACTAACATTTTCAAACCCGGTTTTTTTGCTGTTTTCAATGCTCAAAATTGCCTGTTTTCTGTCATGGCTCCGGTTCATCCATCTCAGATCATCATTATTGAATGATTGTATTCCAATACTAAGTCTGTTGATGCCCAGTTTTTTCAAATCTCTGAGATATGACAGGGAAAGGTCATCGGGATTAGCTTCCAGGCTGATTTCAGCACTATCCGGAATATTGAATACAGAACGGGTTTTGCCAAGTATTTTATCCAGTTCTTTTACCGTGAGGATTGAAGGTGTACCTCCCCCAAAATAAACAGATTCAATTGGTGCATTATCAAGGTAATTTTTTTGTAATTCAATTTCCCTGATCATGCATTCAATTAATTCAGGTCTGTTACGCGTGGATACTGAAAAATGAAAATCACAATAAATACAAACCGTTCTGCACCAGGGAATATGAAAATAAATGCCCGCCATGGCAATTACATCAGCATTTTTCAATACTATTTTGCAAACCTATCTTATTAATCCTGCGCAGATGCCTTCCATTTTCAAATCCGGTATTTAAAAATTCTTCAATAATATCTATTGCCTCTCCCTTTTTAAGAAACCTCCCGGGCAAAGAACATATATTGGCGTCATTATGTAGTCTTACTATATGTGCCACATCCTTTCTCCAGCATAAGGCAGCCCTTATCCCTTTGTGTTTGTTAACAACCATATTAACACCATTGCCCGTTCCGCAAACAACAATCCCAAAATCAAAATTATTATTTTCAACTGCACATGCTACAGGATGTGCAAAATCAGGATAATCAGCTGCTTCACTTGTATAAGTTCCAAAATCATGGAATATATATTCCTTTTTTTGCAGATATTCAATTATATACTGCTTTATATAAAATCCTGCATGATCAGATCCGATTGCTATACTAATTTTTTTTTGCATTAAAATATTAACAACCTTTATTAATAAATACCTTAAAAAACATTAATAAAAAAAATATAATATTAATTTGTTCTTCTCTATAAAAAAAATATCCATTAAAAAAAATTAAAGGGATTTATTATATATCAAAAATTCAACCAATAATAAACAATACATTAATTAACATTGATGTTTTCAACAATTTATAAAATAGTTAATGGAAAATTGTAATTATTTTATCTACAATAAAATAGCAGAAAATAAACTACATTGATTTTAACAATTAAATATTAATTTTCTGTCAGCTTTTTTTAAAATAATTTTTTGAACAAAATTAACATACTATTATATATATCATGTAAAATTTAAATTATTTATTTTTAAAATATATCCTGTTAATAAAGTTAGTAGAATAAACATTTTAATGTAATTTTAAAATGAAGGTACTCAGAACGTGGTTATGTCCTGGCGGGGCTTTGCCAGAAAGACATGTGCGAATAAAAAATTCGCGGTGCTAAGCAAAAATCGGGGTTAAATCCACATTTTAAGGTGGTGGTTAGTCCGTTTTCAGAGAATTTTTTACTGATAAGAGGAAAATAAATTAGTTTTGTAAGTAAGGTTTAATTTTAAATCATAACAGTAGTAATAGAATATTTATTGGAAGGTTAAGGGGGGTTTTTAACAAAGAAATGATGGAAAATAACTTTGACATAAGAAGTGAACCGGTAGATTTGCATGAGCAGGAAATTGAACAAAAGCTCAGGCCTGTATTATTTAAAGATTTCAAAGGACAGTTTAAAACCGTCGAAAATCTTAAAATTTTTGTGGAAGCGGCCAGGATGAGAGAAGAGGCAATTGATCATATATTGCTGCACGGTCCACCCGGATTGGGTAAAACTACTCTTGCAAATATTATAGCCGGAGAAATGGGTGTGAATATAAAAATAACATCTGGACCCGTTCTGGACAAACCAGGAGATCTTGCTGGTTTGCTTACAAGTCTGGAAGAAATGGATGTGCTGTTCATTGATGAGATCCACCGTCTCAGTTCAATTGTAGAAGAGTACCTTTATTCTGCGATGGAAGATTATAAAATTGATATACTTATAGATAAGGGTCCCGGAGCGCGATCAGTACAATTAAAATTAAATTCCTTTACACTAATTGGTGCAACAACAAGATCAGGATTACTTACCAGTCCGCTGCGATCACGATTTGGAATAAATTCACACCTTGAATATTATGATGCCACGGTACTTGATAAAATAGTAAAAAGATCTGCTGAAATTTTAAATATTTTAATAACAACTGACGCATCTGAAATAATTGCCTGTCGAAGCAGAGGCACACCCAGAATTGCTAATGCATTGCTTAGAAGAGTAAGAGATTTTGCTCAGGTTAAAGGAAATGGATCTATAGATAAGGAAATAGCCGAATATGCACTTGAAGCTTTGAATATTGACAAGAACGGTCTGGATGACATGGATAACAGAATAATATTAACTATTATAGAAAAATTTAAAGGAGGCCCTGTCGGGATTTCAACACTTGCAATTGCTGTAGATGAAGATGCCGGAACTATAGAAGAGGTATATGAGCCCTTCTTAATAAAAGAGGGATATATAAAAAGAACACCAAGAGGAAGAGAAGTTACTCAGCTGGGGTATGATCATATTGGTAAGAATAAAGGAGGAATTGAAAAAATGCTGTTTTAAGTATTGGATCAAAATATTTTAATGTAATTTAACCTTATTAATTCATAAACTCCGGAAACATCCCTGAGCCTTTGAACCTTGGGGATAATTATTTTAATGCCACAAAGTTACCAGGATGCTAAATTTTATCCATATGCAAATATTTAATCCTGGCGGGGCTTTGCACGAAAAGTATGTGCGACTAAAAAATTCGCGGTGCGAAGCAAAATTCGGGGTTAAAGTCACCTCCTCCGGTGATGGATAGTCCTGTTTTAGCGAATTTTTTACCTTTAATGATAGAGCATTTATAAAATTATTACTTATTTTTGGTGCAAAATTTAATTCTGAAAATATGAAAATATTGATTCAAAATTTAGGACTAACGTTATTTATAATCGGCATTGCTGTACTTGTATTTGGTGTTTTACAGGAAACTACCGGTAATATAACATTGCAGGTAAGCGGAGCATTAATAGTGTTAGGCTTAATTGTGCATGTAATTGTAAGTAGAAAATATTTTTAGGTAAATAAGAACAAATCAAAATATGTTGGCTGTTTTTTTAAGGCCTGGAATATCAAGAAATTTTATCCTCCGACCATGAAGCTCTATGAGCTTATCAGACTTGAATTCTGATAACAGTCGAATAACTGATTCTGTAGCAGTACCAACAATATTTGCTAGTTCTTCACGGGTAAGAGTAATCTGAAGAAATTGATCATTATCAAGATAGAAATCATTTTTTAGTATAAGAAGAACTTCTGCCAGCCTTTCGCGAACAGTTTTTTGGGCAATATCGGTAATATAAGCATTTGCTTCACCCAGTTCTTTACAGGCCAGTTGCATGAGATCCATAGAAAATTCTGCGTTACTTTTGAAAAGTTCAATAAGAATATTACCGGGAATATAGCAAAGATATGAATTTTCAATAACCTTAGCTGTTGTGCAAGCAAGTTCGCCACTGAGAACTGAACGAAAACCTATAATATCACCTTTTTTAGCAAAAGTTATAATCTGTTCCTTACCGTCAATACCGGTTTTGAATATTTTGATAATACCACTATTTACACAAAAACATCCGGATATTCTGTGTCCTTCATTATAAATTACAGATCCCCTTGTGTAATAATCACAGTTCCTGTCCGGAGAAATAGAGGCGTGTTCTTCAGGTGTAAGATGCCTGAAGATATTATTTAAATCTGTTGAACAGTTGCACATAGAAACATAGATGGTGACTGATAAATATAAATAAAATCAAATTAATGTAATTTAAAAATCCAGGTCCTCAGAGCGTGTCCATGTCCTGGCGGAGCTTTACCCGAAAGGCATGAGATAAAAAAATCCGCGGTGCGATGCAAAAATAGTCGTTAAAACCACTCTGGTGATGGATAATCCGATTTTAGCGAATTTAGACTTAAAACGGAATTGAAAAAACTTCGTTATAGTACATAAATATTTTTTAAAAATTGGACAATAGAAAGGAAAATTTAGAAAGACTTAAAAAAGTATATAAATATGTAAATTTAAAAAAATAAAATTATTTTAAAAAGTTATATAATCATTTGAAAGTAAGTTGTTAAATAAATACGTTAAATAATTCCTGTAAACTGATTAAGAAAACGAACATCGTTTTCAAAATACAACCGTATATCATTTATATGATATTTTAGTAGTGCTATTCTTTCAATGCCCAGGCCAAAGGCAAAGCCGGTATATTTTGATGGATCTATATTGCATTCAGATAAAACATTAGGATCTACCATTCCGCAACCCAGAACTTCAAGCCATCCTGTATATTTACATAATTTACATCCTCTTCCTTTACAACTGCACGATACATCCATTTCCCCTGAAGGTTCGGTAAAAGGAAAGAAGGAAGGTCTCAGGCGAATTTTTGTCTCTTCACCGAAATATTCTTTTGCAAAAAATTCAAGAGTTTGTTTAAGATCCGCAAAAGAAACATTCTCATCTACATATAATCCTTCTATCTGATGGAAAATACAGTGTGATCTTGCTGATATTACTTCATTTCTAAAAACTCTTCCAGGGGATATTGTGCGTATCGGAGGACTGGTGGTTTCCATAACCCGCACCTGAACCGATGAGGTGTGGGTTCTCAGAAGGATATCCGGATCTTTTGAGATGAAAAATGTATCCTGCATATCTCTTGCCGGATGCTCAGGGGGAAAATTCAGGGCGGAAAATACATGCCAGTCATCCTCAATTTCAGGACCTTGCGATATAGTAAAACCAAGTTTACTGAATATATCAATAATTTCCCTTCTTACCATTGATATGGGATGACGGCTACCAATAATTATTTGGCTTGCCGGAAGGGTAAGATCAAGATTAATTGAAAATTTACGTTTATCGGCTAATTTCTTCTTTGATAGATCAACCTTATCCTGTACAAGTTTTTTTAATTCGTTTAGAAGAATACCTGTAACTTTTTTTTCTGCAGGGGGAAGATTTTTGAATTCTTTGAACAGTTCAGGGATGATCCCTTTTTTACCCAAAAATTGTATTCTGAATTTTTCAATTTCGCTTTGATTATCGGCAGAAAATTGGCTGACTTTTTTAATAATATCTTCGATTCTGTCTTTCATTATGATAGTAAATGATTAGATATTATATAATAGGACAATATTTTTTCAGGATTATATATAAATTAGCCTACCCAAACAATACTTAGACGGATTAAATATCTTATATAAAAATGCAAACGTAAGGATTTTATAAAAATGTTTAATAGTTAAATTAAAATAATATTTATTTTTCAATATGATTACTTTCAATAGTGCAATTATGAATTTCTGATGATTGGTAATAATTTATTTATCATTAATGAAAATTTATGAATATTAGCATTTCACCATCAGGATGCTTTTGATTATGTTTAATAAAAATTATATTACCGGAAAATTCGCCGGGTTTTTTTCAATTACCGGAAATTTTATATTGTTTATAATTAAGTTATGGGCAGGTATAATATCCGGATCTGTGGCACTTATTGCCGATGCATGGCATACAATTGCAGATTCTATATCTTCAGTCATACTTCTTGTCGGTTTATATGTTTCTTCCAAACCTCCGGATAAAGATCACCCTTACGGGCATGGTCGGGCTGAAATTATTACAACTTTTTTTATTGGGATTTTACTTGTACTGGTAGCGTTAAATTTTATGCATGACTCGGTCACTAATATTATAAATAAGGTACCCGTTGAGTTCGGAACCTTCGCAATTGTAGCCACTAGCATTTCGCTTGTTGGGAAAGAAATTATGGCAAGGGTTTCGTTTACTGCTTCAAAAAACGAAAATAACAGATCAACTGAAGCTGACGGATGGCATCACCGTTCTGATGCTTTTACAAGTGGAATCATACTGATAGGGATTTTGTTGGAAAAATATTTGTGGTGGATTGATGGAGCATTGGGAATATTTGTTTCGGCAACAATTTTAATATTAGCTTACCGGATTATCAAGGACAGCATAAATACTATGTTAGGGGAAAAGCCTAACGAAGAACTGATAGCGATGATTAAAAAACTAAGCAATGAAACATATCATGAGGATCTTTATTTACACCATTTTCATATGCACAGATATGGGAATCACACTGAACTTACTTTTCATATAAAATTGCCGGGTGATTTTAATATAAAGCAGGCAAATAGCATTACTGATGAATTAAGGTATAAAATTAAAAATGAATTAGATATTTTTGCCACAATATATATTGATGCATATAATAAGAACAACGCGAATTGAATTCCTTAAAACAACTGGCCGGACAAACTGCTATATACGGTTTAAGCAGCGTTATTGCAAGAATTCTTAATTTTCTTTTGGTTCCTTTTTATACCAGAGTATTCACTGATACTGCAGAATTTGGTATTATAAGCGAACTATATGCATATGTTGCATTTTTGATAATTATTCTGTCATACGGAATGGAAACTGCATTTTTCAGGTTTTCATCAAAACACAAAGATTCAAATCTGGTTTTCTCTACCAGCTTAATTTCATTGATTACTACATCCCTGTTATTTGCTGTACTAATATTAATTTTTTACCCGCAGATAGCAACTATAATAGGTTACGGTGAACAGGAAAAATTTATTTTATTACTTGGACTTGTGTTGTCGGTTGATGCAATTATGGCAATTCCGTTTGCACGGTTAAGGTTTATGAATAAAGCATTTTCATTTGCCATTATAAAATTGATCAATGTTTCAGTTAATATTTTTTTAAATGTCTTTTTTCTTCTTATCCTTCCCTGGCTTTCCGATATTGGATATAATATAAATTTTGCCGGTATAATCTATGATCCTGAAAACCGGGTCGGTTATGTATTTCTGGCCAATTTGCTTGCATCAATCTTTACTCTTACGTTTTTTTTAAAAGATATCATCAGGTCTGAGTTCAGGTATTCATGGACACTTTTAAAATCAATGCTTATATATTCTTTTCCTTTGTTGATCGGAGGACTGGCAGGTACAGTTAATGAGGTTATTGACAGAATAATGTTAAGATATCGGCTTCCTGACAATATTGACGCCCTAGAACAGATCGGTATTTATGGTGCCAATATTAAAATTGCCGTATTAATGACACTTTTCATACAGATGTTCAGGTATGCTTCGGAACCGTTTTTCTTCAGCCAGGAAAAAAGTAAAGACAGTCTAAAATTATATGCAACCGTACTTCATTATTTTACAATTTTCGCTGTATTCATTTTTCTTGTAATTACCCTTTATATAGATTTTTTTAAACATATTATAGGTTCAAATTATCATGAGGGACTAAATATTGTACCGATTGTTTTACTTGGTAATCTGATGCTTGGTATATACTTTAATTTATCTGTATGGTATAAATTGAAAGAGATCACTTTTTTTAGTGCTTTATTTGCTACCGGAGGGGCTCTTATAACTGTAGCGATAAATTACTTTTTTATTCCATATTATGGTTATATGGCGTCTGCATGGGGCCATTTTTTATCTTATTTTTTCATGGTTGTAATTTCTTTTATTGTAGGAAGATATTATTATCCAATCCCATATAATATTAGTAAGATTTTGTTTTATCTTTTTGTTGGAGTCGGATTATTTTTAATATCTGGTGTAATTGATATCGAAGATATTTTTTACAGATTGATTATAAACAGCTTATTTATATTTATTTTTATCACTATTGTCGGGTACCGGGAAAGATCACTTATGAATGAAATTTATAGTCTTATAATGAAAACTCGTAAATAAGTATTAAATGAATGTTAAAATAAAAAATATTTCTGGTAATCCTCTTCCTGCTTATGAAACTAAAGAATCGGCAGGAATGGATTTACGTGCAAGCATTGACACTGATATAAAATTAAAACCTTTTCAGAGATATCTGGTTCCTACCGGGATATTCATTGAATTACCAAAAGGTTATGAAGCTCAAATAAGGCCCCGGAGCGGACTTGCCAATAAATATGGAGTTACTGTTTTAAATTCGCCAGGAACAATCGATTCCGATTATCGGGGCGAGATTAAGGTGATACTTATTAACTTATCCCATGAGGAATTTTTGATTCAGAATGGTGATAGAATATGTCAGATAATTTTCCAAAAATGCTATCAGATTAAATGGGAAGAATCTGACATTATTAATAATTCGGAACGCGGGGATGGTGGCTTCGGACACACCGGTAAGAGTTGAAAACTTTTCAATAAATAAGATTATAATCAATAACTTTAAAAAGAAGTTAAAAGATAGATTTTATTTATAATTATTTTTAGCTATGTATAAACGATATAATCATATTTAATGAAAGATTTATTTAAAGAGACAGATAAATACCGGTTGAACATTGGGATTAAGCATTATTGTATAACAGCCGGCTGTTTAGTGATTTTCCTGTTTTCAATCCAATGTAAATCCGGAGATTTTATTAATCAAAAAGAAGAATATGATTACATTGAGGAGATTTACGAACTGGAATATATATACTCATTACATCAGGGCATAAAATACAGTTTATTAGGTGATTATAAAAGTGCCATTTATTATTTTAAAAGATGTCTGGAGATTTATCCGGACAGTGATGTGGCCTTTTATGAACTTTCAAAAATTTATTCCTTAGGTGGTGAAATTGATCTGGCTGTTGAAAGTGCTGCCAGGGCACTGGACTTAGATACTACTAATATTTGGTATTATGTTAAACTCGCCAAATTATATAGTGAGGATAATAATCAGGAAAAGACCATTGAGTTATATCAAAAGGCAATTGAAGTTTTTTATGACAATGTGGATTTATATGTCACCCTAGGATCAATATATGAAAACAAAAAAATGTATGATAAAGCCCTTGATATATATGCACAAATTGAAAAAATGACAGGAATTAATGAAAGTGTATCTATAGCTCGGAATCACATATTTATAAAAAGAGGTGAATATGAGAAAGCTCACAGAGAGCTTAAGAAATTAGTTGATGAATTTCCGCATGAATCTGCATATTATGGAATGCTTGCAGAATTTTATATATCTGTCGGAATGAATTCTGAAGCTCTTGATAGTTATGAGAAATTGTTTAAGATAGATCCTGATAATGGAATTGCCCAAATATCTATTGCAGAATTTTTCATTAAAGACGGAAAGTTTGATCGTGCTGTTGAGTATCTGATAAAAGCAATTAGAAATCCTAAGTTGGGGTTTGAAGAAAAAGTTAAATTCGTTGCTTCAATTATGCAGGGAAGTTATATGTTGGGGTTTCCATCTGAAAAAATAGAAGAAATCGGAGAATTGCTGGTTGAAGAATATCCGGAAGAGAACTTCTGTAAGGTCATCCTGGCCGAATACTACATAGATATTGGTTATTATTATAAGGCTGTTGCACTTTTAGATGAAATGCATGCATCCGACCCTGACAATATCTTGATTGCAGAGCAGCTGGCAGGTAGTTTGACCTTTAACGAAGATTATGAATTAGTCAAAGAGATCGGAAAGAATATGATTATTAGATTTCAGGAAAGTTTTTTTATTCCCTATTTTTTGGGAACTGCGCATTATATGACCAATGAAACCGTTAAAGCCGCAAAATATTTTGAAATTGCACTTAAAAAGGAAGGAATTACCGGTGAACTTAAAGCACATATTTATACTTATCTTATTGATGTGTACCATAAATTAGGGAATTTTTCAGATTCTGACAAGTCGTTTGAAAGGTTGGTCGGTATGGGCAGTAATAATCTTGTTGCTTTTAACAATTATGCGTATTTCCTTGCGTTAAGAGAAGAGAAACTTGAAAAAGCGCTGAAGTTAAGTAAGGAAACTATAATTATGGAACCTGAAAATTACCATTACTTAGATACATATGCATGGGTTTTATATAAGCTGGGTAATTATGTTGAGGCGTTAAAATACATAGAACATGCTTATAATCATGGTGGTCATAAAAGTTATGATGTTCTGAAACACTATGGTAAAATACTTATAAAAACAGGGAATCATAAAGAGGCAAAGGGGTATTTGCTGAAAACCATTGAAATGACTGATGATCCTGCAGAAATTGAAAAATTACTTTTAATGATTGAAGAAGATATAATTAATTAAATATCAATTAATCAGCAAAATAAATATAAGAACTAAAAATTTATACCTGTCAGAGTCATATAGTATGGTTTAAATAGAATTAAGGAAGGATATAAAACTATTATAAAAAAGATATGTTAAAATCATTTAGTAATATTTTAATGGTTATTTTAACTGCCGTTATATTTTCATCTTGCAAAACTATAACTCCGGTTGTTACGGAAAAGGAGCTATATTCCGGTGAAGAAATTTTTCAGGAGATCAGTAATAACATGCATAGTTTTCGAACTTATTCAGCCCGGAGGATGAGGTTACATATAGATGACAATACCGAAGAGCTGAATCTTCGCGGGTCTGTCAGAATACAGCGCGATTCGGCTGTTATGATAAGTATTAATGCTTTTGCCGGGATAGAAGTTGCCCGGATTATGTTTGAAATTGATAGTGTAAGAATCATTGACCGGATAAATAATGTTTATTTTCAGGGAAGTTATGAAAAGTCTATTGTTATTATTCCATTTATAAGCAATTATGAAATGATTGAAAGTCTTTTTTTGGGACCTTCACCATATATTTTTAAGAAATTTGATCTGTTTGACAGAAAACAGAATTATTTGTTCGACAAAGATTTATTGACACTTCATTATAATGATATTAATGATTTTGGCAACGAAAATAATAGTAATGATGAAGTTCGGGTTAAGCTGGACCCTGATTTCCTTATAAGGAGTGTCGAAATATATTCTGAGAATAGAGATAGTTATACAAGAATTAAATATGCATCGTACGGCGATTATGACGGAGTGGTATTGCCTGAACAGATTGATTTGCAATTTACTAAAAATAACATCCCCTTTTATGCCAGTTTTAATATAGGACGGATTCACCTGGACGATGATCTGAGTTTTCCTTTTAATATTCCAAGCGGTTATAGATATATTAATTAATATTATGGAAAGAATTTCTGTAATATTTGTCTTAGTATTGTTGTTACTCAAGGGAGAAATCCTGACTGGTCAGAGTAAAGCAGAACTTGAAAAACAACGACTTGAAGCTCAGGAAATAATTGACAATACTGCACGATTACTCGAGGAAACCGGAATCACCCGGCAAAATAATTTAGAAAAGCTTAATATAATTAATCAACGCCTCATTTCAAGGCAAAATTTGATTTCCACAATAGAATCGGAAATTGAATTTTATGATAATTCAATTAAGGAAAATCAGGAAAGCATTAGTGAACTTGAAAATGAACTGAACGAAACAAGGGATTCATATGCACAGCTCATTAGGATTGCTTACAAACACAGGTTTGCTCACCAGAAGGTTATGTTTATATTATCAGCAGAAGATTTTAATCAGGCATTTCGCAGGTATCGATATCTGCAGCAATATGGAAAATCAAGGCAAAGACAAATTACAAGAATTGAGGAGTTAAATAAGGAAATAGTTAGTGAAATTGAGGAACTGGAACTGCAAATTAATGAAAAGAATGTTCTTTTGGAAGAAAAGCAAAGCGAAGAAAACATTCTGAGTCAGGAACAGCGACAACAAAATTCAATTGTTCAGGATTTAAGAAGAAAGGAGACTGAGCTTCGAAACCAAATCGAACAGCAAAAACGGGTAGCTGAAGCATTACAGCAAGCTATCGAACAGTTGCTTAAAGAGGAAGCTGATATTGCTAAAATGAAGGATGTATATGAGTTAACTCCCGAGGAAAAGATAATTTCAGATCAATTCCAGGAAAATAAGGGAAGACTACCGTGGCCTATAGAAAGAGGAGTTGTTACCGGATTTTTCGGCGTACATCCCCATCCTGTTTTACGGGGTATTGAAACACAAAATAATGGAATTGATATTAGTACTGATGAAAATGCTGAAGTAATGGCGCTTTTTAATGGCGAAGTTCGTCAGGTGAGAACAGTCCCGGGATTGAACAATGTTGTGCTTCTGCGTCATGGAAGCTTTCTTACAGTGTATGCTAATTTAGCTCATGTATATGTTCGTGCAGGTGACAAAGTACAGACAAAACAGCTTATAGGAAGAGTTTTTTCGGATAGCGAAGCGAACAATAAAAGTGTTCTGCATATTGAAATATGGGAAGAGAATGAGAAACTAAATCCACTGATATGGCTTAGCAGGCAATAAAATAATTGAGCCGGGATTATAACCACCTCTTCCTGATGATGGTCTGATTTTAGCGAATTATTAATCTTATGCATAAATAATTTTTAAAACTTTTAATTCAGGCATTTACCTTGAACGCCGGTATTAAAATAAAAAACCACCGGAGAGAAAAAATACAAAACTTTTAACCTGATTAATTCATAAACTTAGGAATTTCTTTGAGCCTGTGAACTTTGGGTACAAAATTTTTTCGCTACAAAGATGCCAGGACGCTAATTATCATAAAGATGCAAATATTTATGAATTAATTAGGTTAAAATATTCAACTGAAATTATTTATAATATATTTGGTTTAAAATGTAACTATTTTTGTTCATCATAAGTATACAGATATTACAAATTGGATCATTAATAAGTTATCGGGAAACGCAGGTACTTAACCGAAGCATATATAAAAAAAGTTTATATAGTATTGTATAGAGTGTTATCAATTAACTGATAAGCAATTATACAAAATCGGGAGAATAGTATTTGCTTCAACTTATATCGTTAAATGGAAAAAAGTATAAAGATATCATCGAAGATTGAAAATCTAAGAGAAATAGAACGAATTATAGATGAATTATCTTCAGAATGGAATCTGGGTTCAGAAATTTATGGTAATGTATTGATTGCTTCGCTCGAAGCCGTAAATAATGCTATTTCACACGGCAATAAGCTGGATCCATCTAAATATGTAATGGTTAATATATCCGTTAATCACGATAAGATTAGTATAATAACAAAGGATGAAGGTGCAGGCTTTGATTTTAACAATGTACCCGATCCTACTGCACCCGAAAACATTGAAAATATTAATGGCCGGGGCATTTTTCTTATGAAACAATTATCCGATGAATTATATTTTCATGAGGAAGGGCGGGTATCAGAAATGATATTTAAATTATAAAAGTTGGCTCTGTCGCAAAGTTCAATCGGGATTTCATTTATTTATTCTGATTTCAAATCGTTAAAAAAATGGTTAATAGGTGTTGTAGAAATCGAGGAGGGTGAAGACGGAGATATAGAAATTATTTTCACCTCCGATGAGTACCTTATTGATATTAACCGTAAATTTCTCAAAAAAGATTATTATACCGATGTTATCTGCTTTGATTATTGCGAAGGGAAAGTCATTAGCGGTGACATATTAATAAGCATTGATTCTGTCCGCGAGAATGCAAAGTATTATAATGTTGATTTTCAAGATGAGTTAGACCGGGTTATTTTGCATGGTGTACTTCATCTGTTGGGATACAAGGACTCGAACGATACGGAGAAAAAAGAAATGCGCAGCGTTGAATCATACTACCTTAAAAGGCGATCTTTATAAATTTTACTTTCCTGCCGTTTATATATGTATATATACAGATTAATGATTTTAAATTCTTATGAAAAAGGAATTTAATTATGATATAATTATTGTAGGTGCCGGTCATGCCGGATGTGAGGCTGCAGCTGCAGCTGCAAAACTTGGTAGCCGTGTTATTCTTATAACAATGGATATGACAAAGATTGCACAAATGAGCTGTAATCCTGCAATAGGCGGAATTGCAAAAGGTCAGATTGTAAGGGAAATTGATGCTTTGGGAGGGTTTACTGGTATTGCTACTGACAAAAGTACAATACAATTCCGAATGCTTAATAAAAGCAAGGGCCCTGCAATGTGGAGCCCCCGTGCTCAATGCGACAGAATGCTTTTTTCAGCAAACTGGCGATTATATCTTGAATCAATACCCAATATTGAATTTTGGCAAGATATTGTTACAAAACTTATAATTAACCAAAATCGAATAATAGGAGTTAAAACAAAAACAGGCATTGACATTTTCGGATCGGCAGTCATTCTTTCCAATGGTACTTTTATAAACGGCGTAATGTATGTTGGAGATGTCAAAATTCAGGGAGGTCGTGCATCAGAACCTGCTGCATCCGGAATTAGTGAACAACTGAAAAAACATGATTTTGAAATTGGAAGAATGAAAACCGGGACTTCGCCAAGAATTGATGGTAGAACTATTGATTTTACAAAGTTAGAAAAGCAGGAGGGTGATATAATACCTGGGAGGTTTTCTTATCTTCAGGAGAGTGATTGTATAAAAAAACAGTTGCCTTGCTACATAGCATATACAAATAGCCGGGTTCATAAGATACTTGAATCAGGATTTGAATGCAGCCCACTTTTTAAAGGAAAAATTGAAGGAGTTGGTCCTCGCTATTGTCCGAGTATTGAGGATAAGATAGTAACCTTCCCGGAGAAACCCAGGCATCAGCTTTTTCTTGAACCGGAAGGGCGTAATACATGTGAATTTTATATCAATGGGTTTTCCTCATCACTTCCGTTAGAAGTGCAGTTATCAGGTCTCAGAAAAGTTAAAGGACTTGAAAATGTAAAGATATTCCGGCCGGGATATGCGATAGAATATGATTATTATTCTCCCGCACAACTCAAATATTCCCTGGAGACCAAATTTATTGAAAATCTGTTTTTTGCCGGACAGATAAACGGTACTACCGGATATGAAGAAGCAGCAGGCCAGGGCATTATTGCAGGAATCAATGCGCACCACAAAATTAATAATAACGCCGAGTTTATTCTTAATCGAAATCAGGCCTATATTGGTGTATTAATTGACGATCTGATAAACAAAGGTGTTGATGAACCATACAGAATGTTTACCTCCCGTGCTGAATTCAGGCTCTTGTTACGTCAGGATAATGCCGACGAAAGACTCACCAGCCTGGCGGGTAAAATTGGGTTAGCATCCGAAAAACGGATAAAATTATGGGAACGGAAAAGAGAATACAAAGAAAGAATCACTAATATTTTATATGATTATAGTGTATCGCCAGATAAAATCAACGGTTTTTTACAGCAAAAATCTACTGCCAAAATTCGGCAAAAAACAAAATTATTTCAAATTTTACTGCGACCACAAATTTCCATATATGACCTTACAGACACTAATGACGTTCTCAGGGAAATAGCAGGCTCAAAAAATTTTTTTATGAGGGAAATACTCGAAAATATAGAGATAAATTTAAAATATAAAGGATACATTGAAAGAGAAAAAAATATGGCGGAAAAACTGAAAAGACTTGAACATATTACTATCCACCCCGATTATGATTATGATAAATTAAGCTCAATATCAACAGAAGGAAGGGAAAAACTAAAAAAGATAAAACCACAAAATCTTGGACAGGCTTCCCGAATCAGCGGTGTTTCGCCTGCAGATATAAGCGCACTAATTATTTATTTTGGAAGATAAGCATTTTGTTCCACGTGGAACAAAATGCAAAATAATTTATAAAAATCTGGTTGTAAATAATTTTTGGTCCTTTAGAGATAAACATAAATTTACTATATTGAAAATACCCAAAAAATGAATATAACATAGGAGGTCGGGGCAAGTCAAATTTAAATTTCATAGGAAAAACTAATCAGCCTGTTTCTGGCTAAGAGGTTCCATGCGTCTGAAATATTTTAAGCAGATAACATTGGGAAGATAATTAACTGATTATTGATTTGATTAACCTGATTAGAGTGCATTAAATGTAGGCTTGTTTATTAAATTTTAAAATTCATACTATTTTTGAATTAAATTAAGCGAAAGGTGAGAGAAAAATAAGAGAGTATTGCTTTTGCAAACAATAGTAATTTAAAGCAGGAATTATGAAAGAAACAGAAGCAAAGATCGAAGGGAATTTGGTTGACATTTATAATGAGAGGATATTTCCTGCTGAAATTACAATTTCAAACGAGAAGATAGAAAGGATTAAAGAATTTCCCGGAGAAAAGATGAATTCAGTAAATTATATTTTACCTGGAATAATCGATTCGCATATTCATATTGAAAGTTCAATGTTAACTCCGGCAGGTTTCGCTGAAGTTGCTGTTAAGCATGGTACTGTTGCTGTGGTTTCTGATCCTCATGAAATTGCTAATGTTGCCGGGCTGGAAGGCATTCAATATATGATAGAAAACGGAGAAACCGTTCCCCTCAAGTGCTTCTTCGGGGCACCATCTTGTGTGCCTGCTACGGAATTTGAGTCTTCTGGTGCAAAGCTTGGTTCTGAAGAGGTGAAAACCTTGTTGCTGAACGACAGGATTAAATTTTTGGCGGAAGTAATGAATTTTCCCGCCGTAATTAATAAGGAACAAGATATAATGAAGAAAATAGATGCAGCCCGTGAATTAGATATGCCTGTTGACGGACATGCACCCGGCTTGAGAGGTAATGAAATGATCAGATATGTTCAGTCCGGGATAAGTACAGATCATGAGTGCATTAGTCTGGCAGAGGCAGAAGATAAAATTTCAGCTGGTGTAAAGATCCAAATAAGGGAAGGGAGTGCTGCTAAAAATTTTGATGTGTTTTGTGAATTGATCGACAAGTTTCCTGATTCAGTAATGCTTTGTTCTGATGATATGCACCCGGATGATCTGATTAAAGGACACATTAATATTTTACTTTCGCGAGGCATAAAAAAAGGTATATCTCTTTTCAATCTTATAAAGGCAGCAAGTCTTAATCCGGCTTTACACTATAAGTTACCTGTTGGGATGCTTCGGGAAGGTGATTTCGCCGATCTGATTATTGTAAAAGATTTGGAAAAATTTAAAATTGAAAAGACCTACATCAATGGTAGATTGGTTTATAGTGAGGGTAATGTTTTATTCAAAAACAAAACAAAAGATTTTAAAAAAAGATTCAGATCAATACATATAAAGCCTGAAGAGATCAATTTAATTGCTGAAACAGACAAAATACGAGTTATTGAAGTTAACAATGGAAGTCTTTATACAGGATCCGGGATTAGGGAGGCAAGTATTCAAAATGGCTATGCGGTAGCGGATCCTGAAAGAGATATTTGTAAAATTATTGTATGTAATAAATATAATGATAGTGATAAACCATCTGTAGGATTTATTTCCGGGTTCGGGTTATCTGATGGTGCAATTGCAGGTTCAGTTGCACATGACAGTCACAATATAATTGCTGTTGGGATTAACGATAATGAGATTACAGAAGCCGTTAATACAATTCTTGATATGGGGGGAGGACTTGTTGCTGTTTCAGCTGGCAATAAAATGAAGCTAAAACTAGAAATTGCCGGTTTAATGACAAATATAAGCGGGGCGGAAGTTGCCTGGAAATATATGGAAATCGATAATTATGCAAAAATGCTGGGTTCAAAACTCAGTGCCCCATTTATGAGTTTATCATTTATGGCACTGCTTGTTATACCTGAATTAAAAATTGGGGACCGGGGCTTATTTGATGTAAATGAATACTCGTTTACGACAGTGTTTGTTAAATAACCTTCCGTATTGTTTATTATGAATGATAAAGCAATTGAAAAACTGCTCTGTTCTGTTAAAGCTTTACCTTCACTGCCCGGAGTTTATTTGTTCAGGGATAGGAACAACAAGGTTATATATGCTGGAAAAGCAAAAAACCTGAAAAAACGAGTTATTTCTTATTTTTCCAAAAATAAATTGGAGAATAATAAACTCCGGGTTCTTAGAAAACAAATAAGACAGATTGATCATATTGTTGTAGAAACAGAAGCCGATGCGCTTCTTCTGGAAAACAACCTTATAAAAGAATATCAGCCCCGGTACAATGTGCTTCTGAAAGATGATAAATCATTTCCTTATATCTGTATTAAGAATGAACCATTTCCAAGGGTATTTACGACTCGTAATCCTGTAAAAGACGGATCTGCATATTTCGGACCATATACTTCGGCTAATATGATCAGAAGTATACTGGAGCTTTTAAAGCAATTATATCCTTTGAGAAATTGCAATTATCAACTTAGCCGAAAGAATATAGATTCGATGAAATTCAAAGTATGCCTGGAGTACCATATCGGTAACTGTAAAGGCCCCTGTGTTGGAAAACAGACACTGGAAGATTATGATAACAATATTCAACAGATTAAGAAAATTCTGAAAGGGAATATTCAGGGAGTAAAGACTTTTCTTCAGGAGAGAATGAAGATCCATGCCCGGAATTTTGCATACGAAGAGGCTCAATGTATGAAAGAAAAAATCGAAATGCTTCAAAAATATCAAAGCAAGTCAACAATTGTAAATCCTTCAATCAGTAATCTGGACGTTTTTTCTTTTATTGACAATCCAAAATATGCTGTTACGAATTTTTTGAAAGTTGTTAACGGATCAGTTATCCGGTCCCGGACCATAGAGATAAAAAAGGTCTTTTCTGAAGATAAGGCTGATCTGCTTGCTCTTGTTATTGTTGAAGTCAAAAGCAGTGAAATTAACAGTTCAAGCGAAATAGTTGTTCCTTTCAAGCCAAAAACCGATATTCCCGGCGTTAGAATTACTATACCCAGAAAAGGGGATAAAAAAAGACTGCTGGACTTATCAGAAAGAAATGCACGCTACTATTTAAAAGAAAAAGAAAAGAAGGTTCTGGAAAACAAACCTGAAGATAAAAGTGACTGGATTCTCAAAAAAGCTATGAGTGACCTGAGACTTGACAAAATACCATATCATATTGAGTGTTTTGATAATTCAAATATCCAGGGAGGAAGTCCTGTTTCTGCCTGCGTGGTTTTCAGGATGGCCAAGCCAAGCAGGGGCGAATATCGCCATTATAATATTCGAAGTATAACCGGCCCGAATGATTATGCTTCAATGAAAGAAGTCATTTTACGTAGGTATAATCGCCTTATTGAGGAAAATCGTCCACTACCTCAATTAATAGTAGTGGACGGCGGGAAAGCCCAGCTCGGGGCTGCAGTAGAAACAATCAAGAGCCTTGATTTAACAGCTGAGGTAAAAATTATTGCAATTGCAAAAAAGCTTGAGGAGATATATTTCCCGGGAGATCCGGTACCATTGTATCTGGATAAGAAATCTGAAACTCTGCGTCTGATAAGTCATTTGAGGGATGAGGCACATCGCTTCAGCCTTGTGTTCCATCGGCAGAAACGATCATCCGGGTTTGCGAAATCCATATTGGAATCTGTGCCGGGTCTTGGATCGAAAACAATCGAGAAGCTTTATAAACATTTCAAAACATATGAATCAATCAGAAAATCAAGTTTTGAGGAAATCTCATCTGTAATAGGGAAGTCAAAGGCAAGGGCATTGATCGATCACTTCTACGGTTGCGATCAAGATAAAGAATAATTAAACTATTTATAAAGGCTTAAATATCTTGTTTAAAGGATATATTATATTAATTGTTAATTTAATTATTCGCTTTTTATTCTTATATATGCAGGAACGATAACCGCTTATCTGTTTCTTTCGGTAATATATTCTGCTAACTTTATGAGTGAGGTTCTAGCTTCACTATCAGGAAAATCTGCCAGGCAGGCAATCGCTTTTTGTTTGTGCTCCTCCATTTTATGAGTTGCATATTCAATGCCCTTTTTTGTGAATACAAAATCTATAATTTTTTTTACTTGTCTGGAATTGTTTCTGTTACGTTTGATTAGACTCAAAATCTCCCTTTTTTCAATTAGTGAAGAATTTGCCAGGGCATAAATCAGGGGAAGAGTGATCTTTTGTTCTTTTATATCGTTTGCCATAGGTTTTCCGGTGATCCCTTTTTTCTGGTAGTCAAAGAGATCATCTTTTATCTGAAATGATATTCCTGCATTTTCTGCATACTGTTTAAGCTTATCGATCTTTTCAAGATCCTTGCTAACCGAACTTGCTCCTGATGAAGTGCAGGCGATCATCAGGGTGGCAGTCTTTTTGCGAATAATATCGAAGTACTCTTTTTCAGTAATATTAAGTTTCCGGGATTTTTGAATCTGAAACAATTCCCCCTCGCTCATCTCCTTTACAGCTGCCGAAACTATTTCAAGCAATTGATACTCCTTTTTATCAACTGCCAGGAGTAATCCCTTGGATAAAAGGTAGTCCCCGACAAGTACCGCGATTTTTGTTTTCCAGATTGCATATAGTGAAAAGAAGCCTCGCCGTTCATATGAATCATCTACAACATCATCATGAATAAGGGTTGCAGTGTGCAGCAATTCAATTAATGCTGCAGCTGTAAATGTTGATTTGTTTGGTTCTCCAAGTATTTTAGCCGAAAGAAATACTAGAACAGGCCGGAGTTGCTTACCCTTTCTTCTTAGTATATAGTGCGTTATATAATCGAGTAAAGGAACTTTTGTTTTCATGGAGGATTTGAAAAAGGATTCAAATTCCTGAATCTCGTTCTTTATAGGGGCTTTTATGTTTATAAGGAAGGTCATTAAAGCTATTTTTTGTAAAAATACTAATTTATGTGCAGATTAACAGCCCTTTCGGAACATGATCGAAAACACGTTTCTGATAATTATCATGGTTTATTGAATTATATATTTATATATTTGGATAGTAAAAGCTGTAATATTACAAATTTAAAATGACAGCTGGCAAGATATAAATTGGCATCAGCGATTTAAAAAATCTGATATCCCGGTATTCAGGTAAATATTAATATATTTCCATTAATAAGTGTTATAATTATGAAATTACGCGACTTAGACGTAGATAAGCTGGAAAGGGCCGCCAATATGCTTAAGGCTATAGCTCATCCAATGAGAATAGCCATAATAGGATTTCTTGAGGATGATAAAAGGCTGACGGTTACGCAGATACATAAATTACTTAAAATAGAGCAGTCAACTACGTCGCATCACCTGGGTATTTTAAAAGATAAAGGGGTATTATCTTCACAACGTGAAGGGAAAAACACATATTATTTTCTTAAACATAAGAATTTAACCCAAATTGTGGATTGCCTTAACCGGTGTTATGAATAAAAATAATCAATACTGTCAGCAACTCACCTGGTCACAATATCCATTTCCGGTTGCATTTGAAAAAATTAATGATTCCCTGGCTTTCTCATTGGCATGGATAATAGAGCCATCCAGAATGGCATTATATAATGCCTTATTATGTAATATTTCAATGGCTTTTTCAAGGCACGGATCAGAGGTTAGCGAGGCTTCAATACGGCCTTTCTGGTAATAGTATCTGCTTGCAATTTCTTCTTTGAGAAGAGATTTGATATCTTTTTTATATTTTTCGAGGTCATTTTGTTTATCCTCAATTATTCTATCTTTAAGCTCTATGAAGAGGTCACTCGAAATATCATAGTATTTTTCCTGCCTGGCTGAATTGATTAACTGATCGAGATTTTCCTCGGTTTGTGTCTTATAATCAAAATTTTCATTATTTAAGAAATCTATAAAATGCTGGTAATCCTCATCACTTATTTCAAATGAAGAAACTGGGGGTATATCAGGGTTCTTTGCAGCATAAAGGGTTGCAAAATTAAAAATATGGTTTCTGGTATAGAGGTTTATTACAATCGGGCCAGGCCTCACCTCTTTAATTTCAATATCGGGCATTATGCCCCCCCCATCATATACTGTACGACCGTTTTTGGTTCGGAATTCGCTGATGAGAGAATCGGGAATATAAGTAACCCCATTATCAGTTGAGAAATCCATAGCCTGAATGCACCTGCCACTTGGTGTATAGTATTTTGCAGTGGTAATTTTCAACTGGGCGTTGTAACTTAACTGCCTTGTGGTCTGTACCAGGCCCTTCCCAAAAGTCCTTTGTCCTATTAATACTCCCCTGTCCAGATCTTGCACGGCACCTGCCACTATTTCTGCTGCAGAAGCAGAACTGCGTCCGGTTAGAATAACAACTGCAATATCCGGATCAACGGGATTACCACGAGCACTGTAGGTATGATCCCATTGCTTCAATTTTCCCCTGGTACTGACGATATCCTCTCCTTTTTCGACAAAAATATTTGTGATATTTACAGCTTCCATCAGCAGTCCTCCCGGATTACCACGCAGATCAAGAATTACAGATTCAATCCCATAAGTTCTTTTCAGGTCATTCAAAGCTTCCTTTACTTCCTGATGGGCATTTTGAGTGAAGCCGTTTAACTTTATATAGCCTGTGTTGTTTCCAGCAATACCATAAAACGCTACATTGTCAATTTTGATCTCCTCCCTTATTATTTTTTTTGTTATGGGGTAAGGTTCTCCATTGCGTTTTATAGTAATCTCAATCTTGCTTTTTGGTGCCCCCTTAAGTAATTCACTTACTTCATTAACCAGAAGACCTTTAGTTGACTCACCATCAATACCGATAATTATATCTCCTGCAAGAAGGCCCGATTTTTGGGCAGGGAAATTTTCATGAGGCTCAATTATTATAACAAATTCGCCGATTTGACGAATCAGAGCTCCTATCCCTCCATATTTGCCGGTTGTCATCGAAGTATAATTCTCTTTTTCTGACTCCGGAATATAGGTGGTATATGGATCAAGGCCATGAAGAACCCCGGCAATGCCGTTTTCAATTAATTTTTCTGCTTCGGTATCATCAACATAGAAGAGGCTTATTTCCCGGATCATTGAAAAAAAGATATCCATATTCCGTGCAAGCTTAAAATCCCTGCTTGCCGGAATATTTACAAAGCCATATGATATAAGAATAAATCCTGATGCAAAAAGCAAGATTATGCTGTTATTTCTGATGAACTTATGCATGATTTCTATAGTTTGTTTCTTTTTGAATGACTATCATTGGTTTTCTGCACAAAATCAATTTCTTAATCATCACAAAACTAATACTTTTTTCTCCAAAGAATTAATTTATTCTTTTGTTATAACGGTATAGCAATAAAATAGACAGAATTATCAGAAATGAACATAACAGGGACCCTTCAAAACCGAAATCCCCTCCGCTTATGAAATCTGCACCCTCAGTTCGAATTTTCATAAAAGCTGGTGTTTCAATTCCGCTTACCCGAAAGCCAAACACAGGACCCTGAAAAAAATTCCAGCTGAAATGCAAGCTTAATGCAAACCAAATAGTTCTTGTATAAATAAAAATTATTCCAAGTAATATTCCTGCCAGGATCAGATTTGTAAATGCGAGAAGTGATAAGTCGTTGTTAAAAACGTGAAAAAGAGCAAATAATGTTGAAGATAGCAAAAGGGCAATGTGTGGGTGGAATGAATCCATCAGATTATTCAGAATATATCCCCGGAATGATATTTCTTCAATCCATGAAACCATAAAAAAGAATATCAGGCTTCCTGCCAGGTAACTTGTATCGGCGCTTAATCTTTCTATATAAACATAACCTGAGACATAAAGGATCAAAAAGCCTGCTGCAATACATCCAAACCCAATAAAAATACCAAGTAAAAGATCCCTTTTCACGTGGAACATTTGAAAACCCAGGGTAACTATATCTTGCCTGTCAATGCCTTTTCTGAATAAAAGGGTTAACAAGGTTACTCCGGTCAGAATTATCCCCTGATAGATGATAAGCCGATTGATGTTTCCTTTTTCAGTAAGATTGAATTCTTCCGGGATTTTGCCTGATATTGCAGGAAATAATAAAAATGCAAGAATTCCAAAAAGGATCATTGTGAAAATAAGTGCAAATAGATATAAAATTACCCTTAGCCATCCTTGTTTAATTAAAGGTCTGTCCATGCCAGGTGAGTTTTGAATAGTTATAATACTGATGTTTAGGTTACAATAATGATCTCAGCCTTTAAGAAATTCTGAGGTGTTTATCCATCCCGAATAAATTATTATAGTAATTATATAAAATATGGAATAAAATATATTTACCCCACGTTTTATGAACTACATAAAATTAATTATTTTTATTAATGATTTTGTCTGTTGCAAAATGATTCCCCGTTGCTTGCAGCAGGTTAGTAAGTATAAAAAAGGAGTAAAGAATCAAAGATTCCTTGCAATCAGGCGGGGAAGGGTCAATTCTTCAAACAATTTTGGTCAGGTAAAACCAAATTTAAAATATAATAATTTATGGCTTCATGTAAATCAAATCGCAGGAGCTTTTGCCGGAAACTGGCCGCTATGTCATTAGCAGGTATTTTCCCCGCACCTGCTTTATCTGCGTGTTTTTCAGATTCATCGTCCCGTCATGGTAATAAAACTCATACAAATATGTCAGCCGTTGCCAGTTTTGATAACAACTCTGATCATTTCGAACCCGGATATCTTAAATTGCACCGTACCGGTGAACTTCGTGCAAGGGCTGAAGTTTTATGGAATATGATGAGTACCTGCCGGCTTTGTCCCCGTGAATGCGAGAATGACCGACTCAGGGGGCAGGAAGGTGATTATTGCTCTGCCACTGACCAGCTTCAGGTTTCTTCCTATAATCCCCATTTTGGGGAAGAGCGACCTTTGGTGGGCAAAAACGGCTCAGGAACAATTTTTTTTACTAATTGTGCTATGTTATGCGTGTTCTGCATTAACTGGGAAATCAGTCAGGGAGGTGTGGGCCGGAATTATAATACAGATCAGTTGAGCGACATGATGCTGCAACTGCAAAGAATTGGCTGCCACAATATTAATGTTGTAACACCTACGCATTATGCCCCTCACATAATGTTTGCCCTTGATAAGGCCGCCGGAAATGGTTTACGGCTGCCTGTTGCATACAATACAAGTGGATGGGAACGTATGGAGATATTAAATCTACTGGACGGGGTCATAGATATTTATTTGTCAGATTTCAAATATTTCGATTCCGAAATGGCAGATAAATACTCTCCTGGTGCTGAAACATACCCTGAAATAACCAAAAAAGCACTCATTGAAATGAACAGGCAGGTGGGAGTTGCCGATCCCGGGGCCAATGATGGCATTTTGCAGAGAGGGCTGATAATAAGGCATCTTATAATGCCCAATAATGTTGGTAATACAAGTGATCTGGTAAAATGGATATCTCAAAATCTTCCTGAAGATACATATGTGAATCTTATGTCCCAGTATCAGCCTATGTTCAAGGCGCATGATTACCCCGAGATTTCGCGCAGGCTCACTGTTGCGGAATACAGAAATGCTGTTAATGCTGCCAGGCGGGCCGGGCTTACCAATCTTGATGTTCAGGGAATATAATAATAGCAGACATTATTATTCCCTTGATTTTCCTGGTGTACCTAAATCCAAATTATTTCCGTAATTTGCAAACAGATATATTGATAATTAAAACCGGTTTTTGATGATATCTGTAAGGAAGGCTATGCCAGATGAATATAAAGTAATCTCCCGTTTTCAGGAAAAGATGGCAATGGAAACAGAAAGCCTTGAGCTGAATCCGGTTATTGTGCAAAAGGGAGTCAAGGCTGTTTTTTCCGATTCCGCAAAAGGCTGTTATTATATAGCAGAAATTAATGGCAAAGTGTCAGGATCACTGCTTACCACATATGAATGGAGCGACTGGAGAAATTGCCAAATATTATGGATTCAATCCGTATATGTTTTACCGGAATATCGTAATAAAGGAGTTTTCAAACATTTATACTTGCATATTAAACAAATGGTTGAAAACAATCCGGCCTTTTACGGAATCAGATTATATGTTGACAAGACCAATAAAAAAGCCCTGCAGGTTTACAGAAATTTTGGCATGAATGGGGAACATTATCAATTATTTGAATGGATAAGCAGTTGTGGAGTGTAAAAATTGCTTCATTAAGATACTTTCCTTGAATATATGATGGTCTTTTGGATCATAGCATTTGCTCTGGTAATTACTTATATTTTGTGGATAGGACTTTTCTATTACGGATGGATCCGGACTCCGGCCCAATCTTCATTATCGGATGTAACAAATACCTTTGTATCAATTCTTGTTCCTGTACGAAATGAGGAGCTAAATATATTAATGCTGCTTGAAGATCTGACAAAACAGGATTATCCTCAAAATCTGATTGAAATAATTATTATTGATGATCATTCAACTGATCTTACCCCGGATATTATCCGCTATTTTGCAAAACGCCATGGAAATATCCGCTATATAGGACTTTCAAATGATGAAGAAGGAAAAAAAACGGCATTGCGCAAGGGAGTTTTTGCATCCCGGTTTGCTGTTATTCTTACCATCGATGCCGATTGTAAACCTTCTCCCTTATGGGTATGGAGTATGGTTAACTGTTTCAATAAAACCAAAGCTGACCTTGTTGCAGGACCTGTGCTTATGCAGGGGGACAGGAAATTTTTCAGTAAGTTTCAAAAACTTGAATATTACAGTCTGCTGGGTTCAACAGCAGGATCTCTCTATACCGGTAATCCGGTTATGTGCAGCTCAGCAAATCTCGGATTCAGAAAAGATACATATTTTGCAGCAGGAGGTCATTATAATGATCAGGTATTATCCTCGGGCGATGACGTTTTTCTTTTACTTGCAATGCATAAGGCAGGTATTGAAAACCTCTGTTTCTTAAAGAGTAATGATGGTATAGTGACCACAAAAGCTCAATCAGAACTAGCCGGATTTTTTAAACAAAGAAAACGCTGGACATCAAAGAGCCGGCATTATAAGAGTAAAGCGTCTGTTTTCACGGCGATACTTATATTTATAATTAATTTCTATTTCGTCATATGCCTGTTTTCAGGAATTTTATTTTATCCCTTTTTATTAATCGGAGCATTTATTTTCATCTCTAAATCACTTATAGATTTCCCGTTTCTTTTTTCTGTTACGACCTTTTTCAGAGAAAATAAGTTAATGAAATATTTTCCGGTAATACAGTTTCTTTATTTTTTTTATATTAGTTTTACCGTAATAACTGCCTTTACAGGTGTATTTTATTGGAAGGGGAGGATTGTTAAAAAATGAAAATGGTAATAGCAAGTTCATTTTGACCTTTGAAAAGCAAACATAAACACATTAGCATGAGCACCTGAGGTAATAAATGAAATAAATTTTGAATAATTTTATCTGGTTTAATGATGAATCCCACACTATTTTTAGGTCTGCTTATCTTTATATTTCAGTTCTTCTCCTGTTCATCGCCACCGGGTAAATGGGACAATCGTACAGGAAATACGGAAGGGATAAACATACTGGTTTATACGAAAGTAGGGGAAGGAGGATTCTTTCATGCCAGTATTCCTGCAGGCATTGATGCACTTCAAAAATTAGCGGATGAGCATAGGTTCAATATGGATGTTTCAGATGATCCCTCTCTCTTTACTGATGATAATCTTAAAAGATATCATGCCCTTGTATTTGCAAATACCAACAACGATGTTTTTCATACAGATGATCAAAGAATAGCTTTGAAACGTTACGTCCAGGCGGGAGGTGGTTTTGTTGGGATACATATAGCAATAGGGACTGAAAGAAACTGGGACTGGTATAAAAAAATGATCGGCGCTACTTTTGACAGACATCCCCGGTATCAGGAATTTAATGTCAATATAATTGACGGGACACATCCGTCTACCCGGCATTTACCAAATCCATGGATAATTGAAGATGAACCTTATTATGTGAAAGAATATAACCCACAAGTCCGGGTCCTGATGGCACATGATCTTTCCACAATTGAAGATGACGAGGAAAAACCTTATGCTTTTGGGAATGACTATCCTTCTGTGTGGTGTAATACCTTTGATGGAGGCAGGCAATGGTATACTTCCTACGGCCATGACGACCATATATTTAAAGATGAACTATTTATGCAGCACATTCTTGGGGGTATTAAATGGGTGACTGCCGATGGTCTGCCGGATTACAGTAATGCATATTCCAGATCCCTGGATATTAAATAAATTTATGTTATATGAGACCATGGATTTGTAAATATAAACACATGAATCTTTTAAAATATTAGCATATCCCTTTGATATTATAAGTTTTCCGGGCATAATAGATTTTATTTGCTTTTAATGGCTCCAGTAATTTATTGAACAGTACCAATTAATTAATTATAATATAAATAACAATGAAAGCAGTAGCATTATTCCTCGGCTTGAGTATTTTATTCTTTACGTTTTGTGGAACTCGGGCAGATGAAACAAATATACTGGCAACAATTAGTGTTAACCCGGGGTCATACGAACGATCTGATACTCCTTTATCGATTTCATTGGATGATATTACCAGCGTGAACGAAGAAAATTTGAGGTTATACGAGCTAATTGAAAACGAACTTGTTTTCCAGGCTGTACAATTCAGTTTTGGAGAGGAGCGTTTTCTTCACTGGTTACTGGATGGTCAGACAGAACCGGGTAAAACGAGGATATTTGAACTTAGAAAGGAGTCAGCACTTAAAGTATCTAAAAACATCAGCGTTAAAAGGGAAGAGGATGCGTATGTTATCCTTTCCGGTGATATTCCGGTGCTGCAATACAATTCCGGTATTGTTTATCCTCCTGAAGGATATGATACTATCTACCGGAGAAGTGGGTTCATACATCCGCTATTTGCTCCTAATGGTGCTGTTCTTACCAATATACAACCAGAAGATCATATGCATCATTATGGCATCTGGAATCCATGGACAAAAACTACTTTCCGGGGAGAAGAGATTGATTTCTGGAACCTGGCAAAAGGAGAAGGCAGGGTACGTTTCGGGGGAGTGGCTTCTGTAAATCAGGGTCCCTTGTTCGGGAGTTTGCAAGTTTTGCATGAGCATGTTGCCTGGCCTGATTCTCCCGGGGAAATGATTGCAATGAATGAGTTGAAAGAAATAAGGGTTTTCAATCGGAATGAGAATACATTTCTTATAGATATAAAGTCTCGTCTCAGTCCTGTTGAAAAGTTAATTCTTGAGGAATACAGGTACGGAGGATTTGTTTTAAGGGCAACGGATTACTGGACAAGTGAAAACAGTGATTTTTTTACTTCTGAAGGATTGGACAGGGATCATGCAGATGGCGAAAGGGCGCGGTGGTGTATTGTATTTGGAGATACCCCGGAGGGGGAGGCAGGGATACTTATGATGGGGCATCCTTCCAATTATAATCATCCTGAACCACTGAGAACATGGGGCTCAGATGCGACAGGAGGAAGAGGTGACCATTTTATTAACTTTTCCCCTACACGAAACACACAATGGATTCTTGATTCTGATAGAAATTACATGCTCAGGTATCGTATTTTGGTGTTTGACGGGGAAATGGATACAATAGAGGCTGAACGGATATGGAATGATTTTTCGCATCCTCCGGTGATTACCGTGGAGGAATAAAGGCTTGAATTACATATTTACAGGCAAATATTAGAAAATAAAGGCAAGTAAATTGTTAATATAATAATAATAAAACAAGAATGTTATGATTAAATCATCCGTTTTAAAATTATCCGGTATTTTAGTAATTCTATCTTTTATAAGTGCTTGTGATATGGAAACAAATCAGTTTACCGGGGAGCCAAATGAGGTCAGACTTATTACCCTTGCACCCGGTCATTTTCATGCGTATCTTGTGCAGAAAGACATGTATGAGCAGGTGGATCCTACCGTCCATGTATATGCTCCGGAAGGACCTGAAGTTGAGCAGCATCTTGCCATGATTGAAAATTATAATAACCGGGATGAGAATCCGACATCATGGAATCAGGTTGTTTATACTGGAGACGATTACCTTGAAAGAATGCTGGAGGAGAAAAAAGGTAATGTTGTTGTGCTTGCCGGGAATAATCGCCGTAAAACCACTTATATAAAACGAGCAGTTGATGAGGGGCTGAATGTTCTTTCAGATAAACCTATGGCGATAAATGCTGAAAATTTTGAGTTACTTAAGGAAGCTTTTGAATCGGCCGAAAGGAACAATGTTCTTTTGTATGATATTATGACAGAAAGATATGAGATAACCAGCATTCTTCAGAAAGAGATCATGCAGTTACCTTTGGTATTCGGGCGGCTTGAGAAAGGCAGTCCGGAAGATCCTTCAGTTATTAAGGAAAGTGTGCATTACATTTTTAAATATGTATCTGGTCAGGTACTCCGCCGGCCACCCTGGTATTTTGATGTAACACAGCAGGGAGAAGGTATTGTGGATGTTACCACTCATCTTGTTGATCTTGTACAATGGGCACTTTTCCCCGGACTTATAATTGATTATGAGAGAGATGTTGAAATGATCTCTGCAAGCAGGTGGCCAACTCCTGTCACCAGGAGCCAGTTTGAAAATGTAACCGGAGTATCGGAGTTCCCTGATTATTTGAATGAATATATAGAAAATGATACTTTATTGCAGTTTTATTGCAATGGTGAAATGAACTATACTCTGAAAGATGTTCATGCACAGGTAATAGTTAAGTGGGGATACCAGGCTCCTGAAGGGGGAGGTGATACACATTATTCCTTTACCAGGGGAAGTAATGCCAATCTTATTATAGAGCAGGGGGAAGAACAGGATTTCAAACCTGTACTTTATATAGAGCCTTCAGATCCTGATAATATGGATGATTTCGGGGATGTGCTTTCCCGTGAATTCAGGAATATACAGGAAAAATATCCCGGGGTCGAATTAAAGAAGCTGGAAAACAGATGGGAAGTCGTGGTACCGGAGGTTTATCATGTTGGCCATGAAGCACATTTTGCATCGGTTACCTCAAAATATCTTCAGTTTCTTGTAGACGGGCAATTGCCGGAATGGGAGGTGCCAAATATGATATCAAAATATTATACAACTACAAAGGCACTTGAAATTGCAAAACAGTCAGAATAATAACAGAACTATTTTGGAAATATTCAGATTATATCACATAAAGGGCTGTAATGGAGCTTTATGTGATTATCCACCTTGTTAAACAATATCACTTTATAAATATAATAATGTGTTAAATTATAGTTTCGGGAATAAAGTACTACGATAATATATATAAAGTTATAAGAAACAGGGAAAAACCGGAGGTGCCCATGGAACAGGCGGCTATTGTTATTAAATTATTGAGGCCTGCTTTGAAAGCCGGAAATCCGGAAAGAAAATAAGTTTATAGATAGTACTGTCCATATATTGTATTATGCCTTTTAATGATATCTGGTAAATATATTATCCTGAGTTTATAGTATCTAATTTTTATTCTGCCTGTAACTTTAATGTGCCTGTAAACGTCATTATAATATAATAACTGCTGGTAAAACACTATCCGGTTCGAAGCAGAAAAATAGTTTTCACTGGTTATGCAGGCTTAAGATGAATTAAGGTGATGGTATACTTTGTTTATACTAATTTCAAAACTGTAATTTGTTTTTATAAGGTATGAGTATAGAACATTTCAATAAATGCGTTGATGATTATTCCGATGCTGTATACCGTTTTATTCTCAAAAGCATTAAGAATGAGGAGAAAGCGCGCGACATTGTTCAGGACTCATTTGAGAGACTATGGCAGAAGCTGGAAACAGTTGCACCGGAAAAAATGAAATCATACCTTTTCAAAACGGCATATCATGCCATGATAGATACGGTTAGAAAGGAAAAGTACCGGGTTGAATTCGATATCTCTGATGATGAATCATATTCCTGTATAACAGGTTATAATGATCTGAATGAAATATTACATGAGGCTGTTGAAAAGTTGCCCGAAATCCAGAGGTCGGTAATTTTATTAAGAGATTACGAAGGATATTCATATAATGAAATTGCCGGAATAACCGGACTGACTGAATCGCAGGTAAAAGTTTACATATACAGGGCCAGGATGTTCCTTAAAAAGTATATTGGAAAAATTGAGGTGCTGATATGATGGAACTATCCTGAAGAATGCCCATGATACTGCGTCTCACAAAATAACATGAATTTCACATCAGTAAAATTATGCTAAGAGAGAAATAAATAGCATGTAAAATCGACGAAGTCAATAAAGATAATAAATTGATAACTATACTTTATACGAATGAAACCCGCATCAGCCTTCGACAGACAAAATAACATGAATTCTACATCTGACAATTACTGCTAAAAGAACAAATAATTGCATGTAGAATCGACCGAAGGTCAACAAAACCATGCGGGTTCCAT
>PXAP01000289.1 GCA_003567115.1 Bacteroidota bacterium | reverse complement strand
GTTTTAACTGACGCACGGTTTGAAACAATAATAAAAGTATTCAAAGCTTTAAATGCGCGGATAAACTTTCATGTAGAATTACTTGACCAAAAACTTGATATAGCTTGAAAATAACCCTGGTGGCACTATATTTCTGGCGCACTTGTACTACGAAACAAAACTGACTAAACTAACTTCTAAAAAATATCCACTCAGACACTGATTCCGGCCGTTCATCTTTTTTCCCTTCAAAAATCTTGCATCAGAAAAATTCCGTAATTAACTTGATATAGATAAATACCTGTTGTATTCTTCCCGACCGGAATAATTATGATTCATATAAATCCCAGAACAAAAAGCTGAACTTAATGCTGCCTGGAAACCTAAAACATTAACCCCTAACCTGGCATAGCCAGAACCAAAGAGGTTTGAATAATATTTTGCCTAAAAAAGCAAGAACATTATATCTAAGCCCCTAACTTGATCACAAATTACGTATTATTTTGATAAAAATCTCCATCATTATTTGGTTTGATGGATTTTTTTGTATTATATTTGTAATACGTATATACGTATTTATCAAACCAAAAAAATCTCCACATCCACAGTGGTCATTAGCCCATAAAAAACCAGGCACAGAGCTAAGATGCCTTAAGGGAAGGTACTATCTGTATGACTACAAGACCGTATATGACAGGGACAAAAAGAAGCCCAGGAAGATAACGGGTTCGATATTGGGTTCCATTACCCGGGAAAAGGGATTTGCACCTTCTGAGAAACGAAGTTTAAGGCAAGCTGCTTCAGGCAAGGTGTTCGGCAAGATCCAATGCAAGGAATACGGGGTATCACAGTTGATCCTTTCACGCTTTGGAGAGTTCACTTCTTCTTTGAAAAATGCTTTTGCGGATGACTGGGAGGAATTATTAGCTATTGCTTACTGCAGATTTGTTTATCGCTGCCCATTAAAAAGTATTCCTTTCCGATTGGCGACAAGTTACCTTCCAGAGATACTTGGGATAAAACCCTTTAGCGAGAAGCGGGCATCAGGGGTGCTCAACAGGATTGGAGGACAACGTGACAATATGCTCAAATACATGCGATCCTTTATCCGCAAAGGTGATTATATTCTTATGGATACAACTGATATATTCAGCAATTCAAAGAACATATCATTGGCCAGGCCGGGATACAGCCATGATCTTCAATACGGTACCCAGTTTATCCTTATGTATATCTATTCAGCCAACAGTCGTATGCCGGTATATTACCGCTTACTACCTGGTAATATCAGGGACGTGAAAGCGTTCAAAAACTGCATGATTGAATCCGGTTTGAAAAATTCCATCGTTGTGGCTGATAAGGGATTCTACAGTTCCTCTAACGTTACCTTATTGCAGCAAGAGCAAATACAGTTTATCCTGCCCTTGAAAAGAAACAATTCCATGATTGATTACAGCGACCTTGCACGAAATGAATTTAAAACCGGAGATTGTTACTTCAACCATGAGAACAGGATAATATGGCATAAAGTATTCCCGGTAAGAGACGGACTTTTTCTTTATCTGTTTCTGGACGAACAACTCAGGATCCGGGAAGATGTTGATTACCTAACCCGCATCAAAACACATCCTGAGAACTACGATATCGGTAAGTATCATGGGATAAAAGACCGTTTTGGTACCATTGCACTGCTCTCGGGTTTAAATGTGCCGGCAGAAAATATCTATCAAACCTATAAAAGCAGGATTGATATAGAAGTGATGTTTGACGGGATGAAAAACGTACTGGAAGCAGATCACACGGATATGCAGAACGAACAGACCCTGTCAGGCTGGATGTTTATCAATCACATCACCTTACAATGGTATCAGTATCTTTATATCGAACTGAAAGAAAAAGAATTAATGAAGAAAATATCAGTAAACGACTTAATCCAGCTGTTAACTGATGTGAAGAAATTACGAATCAATAACAGGTGGTACTTGAACGAGTATACATCATACACTCAGAAATTGATTGAAAAACTCTCCATAACAATAATATAATCATAGAAGTTCACAATTGCGCATCACGTAAGCAGAGTTCTTATCCCGGTATTCCTTCTGATATTGATCGACGGGTCGTTTCTTCCACCAATCTATTTGCCACTGTCGGCATTGCTCGCGATAGTCTTCACTCGTGGCGTATTTTTTTCTCTTCCATAATAGGATTCGTTCATTTTGACATTTCCTGGCATTGCAATACTGCTGGCCTTTTTTAATGCGGGGATTACGCTCATAATCCTGACCACAGTGGAGACGAATAAAGGTTGGTTTCATTTTATGTAATCTTAAACCGGGTAAGATTACATTATTTTTAAAAATGAAATGATAAAAAGGGTGGTATCAATTTTTACCGGCAGGTGGTATCAAATTAGAGCCTTATTAAAAACGAAAGACGCGGATTTTTAAGATAAACTAAAATGAAAATAGCACAGAAATATTCTCATCTAAACGGGGAAGAATATTTGATAGTTCATCATAACAACTTATAAAAAGGGGATTAAGATTTCAGATGAAGAAATGAAAAAAATTAACATAAAAAAACATGACGTTTTACCAGAGTGGAATTATACAATATTTCCATTATAGAATCGGAAATTATTTTTGAGCAGGCACGTAGATTCTTCACCGGGCGCCTTGCGCCGGTAAGTGACTGGCCACAAAAGCTTGCCGTAAAGTTCAGGGAGGATTTTGGGGAGTCATTGTAGGATTACGGCATTTAAATTCAGCCGCGCTAAAGACCGGTTCGGGCCGGGCCCGGCTCATGGAGGATTTTGACCATTCGCATTAGTTTTTATTAAAACCCCACCCCTTGGGCTTTAGTCGGTCATGTCCTGAGGGGGCTATACCCGAAAACCATTTTTGCTTAAGACTTTATAAAACATAAAATCCGGAAACTATGTTTCCAGATTTTAGTAACTTGCATCTGATTATTTTGATTTATTATGCGTTTGAACCATAAACAGCAAGTTATTATTCAAAACACAGCCCGGAAACACTTCGGAGAGGACGTTGCCGTTTTTCTTTTTGGATCAAGGGCAAACCCTGATGAAAAAGGCGGAGATATTGACCTGCTGCTTGATAATGTCCCGAAGGAAAAGCGCACTGTTGAGAGCAAGGCTGCATTCCTGGCAGATCTGAAGAAGCAATTGGGCGACCAGCGCATTGATGTTGTATTCAAATCATGGTCCGCCCCTAAATCTGTATTTCAGAAATCAATTGATAAAACAAAAGTGCCATTATGAGTACCCGGACAATGAAGAGGAAATTGCCGACGGACTGAACCAGCTCTCCAGGGAAGCATCTTATCTTTCATCCCTGCTGGATAAACTTACAGAGTACATAAAAAGCAGGAAACTCCTGGAATAACTGTCCGGCGCTCCATAATAGTGCCGGTTACAATTTGGCAGCCGAAAGCACTGGCGAGAGCTCCTGTGAGTTCCCCCGATTTTCGGCTGTATTAGTAAAACAATTTGAATTTTGGTGATTATATTCACCATTTTTTATGTTTTTTGGTGAATATGATCACTGAAAATAAACTGCGAATAAAAGTTCAATCAAATATATAATCAGAAGCACCTATCTTATACGATAATCATACAACCAGGTTTACTTTATGCCAAAATACGGACAAACATGGTGGGGCAGCGAATGGATGAAGGCCCTTTCCCACATCGACTACTCCAACCGGCTGCCCAGGGGTCGCAATTACGCGAATAAGGGAGCGGTCAAAGAGATCACTCTTAAAAGCAAAACAATCAGTGCCCTTGTACAGGGCACTCGTTCAACTCCTTATAAGGTGACTGTCAAAACTCCCGGCTTTTCAGCGGCCGGGAAAACCAC
>PXAP01000127.1 GCA_003567115.1 Bacteroidota bacterium | reverse complement strand
CATAGAATTTTTTCAGGGCATCATTATGCATAAAAGTACCCTGCTTATTATGGCTCTGCAATATTAAAAAGGGGAAGGTCAGGATAAACTTCTTCATGGAGCGGCTTTCAGGTCAGAAAAACGGATTGATAAAGGAAGGCAAACCAGTACAATCCAAAGCAAGCTCCAAACAACCTTCAGGGGCTGTTAGAGCAACAGCGGTTTTATTTATCCGTCAATTGTAACATTCAGTCCGTAATCGATTGCCATTTCTTTTATATGATCAATAAATGAATCTTTACACCAGGGTATATCATTCAGCTGATATTTCAGGCCAAGGCGTTTATATTTTCCTGACCCCAGCTTATGATATTTGAGAATATCAACCTGCTTTACAGCACCTCCAAGATTCCTTATAAATTCTAATCTTAACCTGATATCTTCGATATTATCATTGAGTTGAGGGACGATTACCATTCTGAAGATAATGGGTATTTCTTTTTCTGATATAAGTTTTGCATTTTCCAGGATAAGCCTGTTATCCGCTCCGGTAAGCTTTTTATGGATATATGAATTAAATGCCTTGATATCGTAAAGGACCAGATCGACCTCTTTCAATATCTTTTCAAGTATGGCCCGGTTAAGCAGGCCGGCTGTATCAAACGCCACGTGAATACCATCAGCTCGTAACAATTTTGCGGATTCATAAACAAATTCATCCTGCAAGCCGGGTTCTCCTCCTGAAAAAGTGACCCCTCCGCCGGAAGTTGTATAAAAAACCTGATCTCTTTTCAGTTTTTTGTACAGTTCGGTTGATGTTATTTCACAGCCCACTTTTTCATAGGCTTCATACGGGCAGATATCTGCACATTCTTCAAGGTTCGTTAACTTTTTTCTGTCAATCCTGCAGGAACCTTCAGAAATTCCGATTGAATTATCAGCTGCAACTGAAACGCATGCACCGCACTGTTTGCATCGCATATCAAAATACATCACTTTTGTTCCAAACCTGTTTAGCTCCGGATTCGAGCACCATTTACAGTTCAGATTGCAACCGATAAGAAATACGGTGCTGCGAATTCCCGGACCATCTTTCAGGGAATATTTTTGTATTGTTGAAATCAGACCCTTAATTTCCGGCACTTTGCCCTTCTTTATGTTTTACCAGGTTAATTCAGTTCTTTCTATAATTGCATCCTGCACTTCAGGCATTAGTGTTGAGAACAATGCACAGTAGCCTGCTACCCTGACCATGAGATCAGGATATTCTTCCGGATTTGCCTGTGCGGCCTTTAGTGTTTCGGAATCGAAAATAATAAACTGGTTATGGAATATATTTTTAAATCTGAATGATTCAATAAATGCAGTGAATTTTTCCAAATTTTCATTTCCGGATAAAGCCCCGGGTGAAAATTTCATATTTAACAGTTGCCCGCCGGCAATTCTGTTATTTGGCAATTTTGATACTGAGTTGATTACTGCTGTCGGTCCTTCCTTATCTGCTCCCAGGCATGGAGAGGCCCCTTCATTAAGCGGCTTTCCTGCCAGGCGACCGTCCGGAGTGGCACCTACATCAAAGCCATTTGGTATATAGGATGTAATGTTGGATGTTGACATTGTATATCCACAACCAACAGGACCTTTACCAGCTCTGTCAGTTTTGTAATCCGGCAATAATGACAGGTAAGATTCATAAACACCGGATACAATCGTATCAACATAATCATCATCATTACCAAACTTGGGAGCCTGCCGGCATAGCTTACGTATACGGGCCCCTCCCGGTCCTTCAAAGTTATTATCAATAGCTGACCTCAGCTCCTTAAGCGAAATAACCTTATCGTCAAATACCAGCTTCTTTACTGCCGCAAGGGAGTCGCCGACTACTGAAGGCCCTATGTTTGACTGACTTACATAGTCATACTGTGACCCGCCATTTTTAAGTGTCTTGCCGCGCTGCAGGCAATTATTAATTGTTGATGATGCAAATGCATCAGCATCATGGTATTTTAGTGCTTTATCACATACCAGATCGCAATCAACAGCCAGATCGCTATAAAATTTTAATGCCTTTTTCCATGCTGCCCATAGCTCTTCATAGGATTTATAATCAACATCCCTGCCGGCATTACCGTTAAGCTTTATCAACTGAATTCCCGTTACCGGATCACAACCATTGTTCAAAACCAGTTCGAGGATTTTGCCGAAGTTTATATATGTCATACCTGTTGCTCTGTGACCCCATTTACCGGGAATAGCGGTTTCTACACATCCCATTGATGCATAATCTCTTGCTGTTTCTGTATCCAGATCCAATGTCATCATCGCATCAATGACAACTTCATCACAGAACATTGACGGCATTCCAAACCCTTTCCTTATCAGCCTGGCAGAATCCAGAATCAATGAGTGCGGTGTTTGCTCCCAGAAACGAACACTTAAATTTGGTTCAGGCAAACGGGACATGTTCATTGCTTCCAGGCAAAGGTAAGAAATGTCATTTGTTCCGTCGGTTCCGTCCGGTTTCATTCCGCCAACCATAAGATTTGAATACAACGGGTAACCACTGCTGTATTGTGTATGACCCCAGGGGCGTACCTTATTCAGGCTGTTTGTCATTATAAAAAAGTGAGTGATTATTTCCAGGGCCTTCTCCTTTGTTAATATGCCTGCCTCAATATCCCGTTTATAATAGGGATAAATATACTGGTCAAATCTGCCGAATGAGAAGGAGTGACCATTACTTTCAATCATCATTAACAGATGAGTCAAATAAACAGTTTCAACCGCTTCATGAAAGCTTTTTGCTTTTCCTTCCATCAGATGAGCAAACATTGCGCTTAGGTCAGTTAATTCCTTCTTACGTTTTGAATCATTTTCGGCCCGGGCCATATCGGCCGCTAACTTACTGAACCTCTTTATATATCTGAGCGAAGCATTCATAGTAATAATTGATGCTTCATAAAAATCACTTTGTTCCCGGGTAAGATCCGGGTTATTATCAAGATGCTCCCGGGCAATCTTTGCCATACCACCATATCCTGCTTCCAGCACAAAATCATGATTTGGAATTATATGTCCGTCGCCCGACATACTTATACCACCGCGGTGTAAAACACCTTGCTTTTCCGCTAATAGATTGATTTGCGGTAAGTTTGCAATTACTTCGTCCTGGTGTGTTTTACCCTGCCAATAATCCCGGAGGGCTCTTAACCTCTCCCTGGTATCTTCATCAATATTAAAGTAATCACCTGACCGGTGCTTAAATTCATCCAGTTCTTCAATTACCCAGTTGAAGGAATATTCGGGAAAAACAGGAGCTGCAAAATTAGTCCCTGCCTGATTACCTGTAATTAACATATCATCTTCGATATATATGCTCATATTTCTGAGAATTGCATCAAAGGCCTTTGCTCTGCGAATTACAATAGGCTCACCTTCAGTCTTTCTGAAAGATTCGGTAACTATTTCAGCTCTTTCAGGACATATAGCAGGAATTCTTGCATTCATCCTGCGTTGTACCCGTTCAATACGGGCAAAATCACAATCATTTGTCGTAGGTTTAAAACTTAAAAAATCTATCATAATAACACCTCCATTATTAACCTGACTCCCTTTGAATTTTTTCCGGCCCTTCTTTCTGTTGCCACAAACCCCTCACCTATCAGGTACGCAAAACGGAACATCCATTTAAACAGCAGTTTCTTATGGATACTAAAATAACAAATATACATTAAATTTTTTCAGCCAAAATTACACACTGACGGATGAAAAAAATTGACTTCGTCGATTACACATGCATTATTCAGTTCTTTTTGAAATGTTAACCGGATGTGTAATTCATGGGAAAGCGAAGCGGTTCCGACTGTAAGTCAAAATTTTGTATTTTTTG
>PXAP01000129.1 GCA_003567115.1 Bacteroidota bacterium | reverse complement strand
TCATATTCAGCTTTGATCTCCTCCAGAAAATCTTTTGCAGCCTCCCCGGTAAACCTGCCGAAGTCCCGGTGCAGTTCCATCAATTTATAACCATCTGCAGTCTCGGCCCCGGCAAGTTTTTGGGGCCATTCAGTGCCGGAATAGGAGAGGGTTTTCGTTTTCAGTATTTCAAAACTCCAGTCCCCGTCAACCTTCTTAAATCGGCATAATGCCAGGTCCAGTCCGTCGACCGAAGTACCCGACATAATCCCGACGGCAATGAAAGATATTTTCTCTTTGTTCATGATCACTTTTTTTGATCCACTAACCTCATTAATTCATAGATATTTATCCTGTAAAAAACAAGAATTCAAAATTTTGTTTAAAAAATACAAAATTTTGACTTACAGGATGAACCGCTTCGCTTTCCCATGAAATTTTTTCATCTGTATGTGCGTAATTTCAGATAAAAAAATTTCATGTTCATTTGCAAGATGATAATATTCAGCGTCCCGGTATTTTTGTGGCAAATGAATTTCTGTCTCCAGGGTTCAAAGGCTCGGGGATATTTCTGAGTTTATGAATTATTCCGGCTAAAGCTCGTCTTCGTCGAAGAACAGGTTTACCTGTTCCACACCTGCCAGTTTTCTGATATCGGTAACGAGTTCATTGCCTCTGCGCTCATCTTTCATTTTTATATAATAGGAGAATTCCATCAGCTCATCAGGTTCCTGTCCCATTGTTTTGACATTTACCAGTTTATGTTGCCGGCAATATATTTTGAGGATATTCATGAAGGGATTATCGTTAATCTGATCGCCCCTTGCGGTTATCTGCATCAGGAACTCCCTGTTTTTGGGAAGTGCGAAGCTGAATTTTGTTACAACAAGATATACCGCTCCCACCAGGAAAGTGCCCAGAACAGCTACCGAGTAAAGCTTCACACCGGCAGCCAGTCCGATGGCAAGAGCAAAAAATATGAACATTATATCGGCAGCATCCTTTACGGCGGTACGGAAGCGGATGATGGACATGGCGCCCACCATTCCGAATGCCCTTGCCAGATTGTTTCCGATTACCATTATCACTATGGCTGTTATCATGGTAAGCATGATAATCGAGATGGTAAAGGATGAAGAGTAATTCAATCCCTTGTAGGTATATTTATACAATAGAGCGATGGCGATCCCGCATAACATTGCAACAATTACATTGCCAATGACATCAGCCGCCGTGATGTTGAACATGAAAATATCCTGAAAATCGTTTCCCATCCTGAATCTTATTATTCAAATATAATACCTGAGTCTGCTCCAAAAAGTCAAAAATGATGATTTTTTACAAAAATTCAAATACATTAAACATTGATAATAAACCGTTTGAAAATTTCATTTTACCAATATTTGCCCAAAAAATACCTGTATAGAGTGGACTCAAATATTCAAATGATTTTATAGTTTTACAACAATGTGTTCAGTTTAAAAAGCAACGATTAGTGAAATAATTAAATAAAGACAAATTGTTATGCATTTATATATTAACATTTTAATAATTATCATTCGTGTTATTCATGACAAATTACCTTCTTATACCTGACTCATAGTTTATAGAGTGGTCTCATACTTGCAATTAAATTGTCAGTAGGTTGTCAGAACCTTATCCCTGTTTGCATCTACCCCGATAGTATATTTTGATAGTGCATCATTCCTCAGCCTGAATTCCTGAACCACCGATCTGGCCCACACCGGCATTTTCTGACTGAAATATTTGATTTCCAAGATAAAGTGATTTTTAAACAGAAGCTTCATTTTATTGTCGTCGTAAAGGGAATTGAGGGCAGGATAAAGCCGGCTCCTTATATTCTTGTCGAAGGTGACCCTTACACCCTGGTCCAGTTTACCATGGTAAGCCTCTCTTTCATAAGAAATCAGGCAGGTAGGGATGAAATGCCTTTTTTTGATATGATACATGAATCTGGCGGCATTTGACAGATCTCTGTTATACCCGTTTTGAATAACATATTTATGAATATCCCCGTTTCTGATGAAATTTTCAATGTTTTCAAAGCTGACGAACGATCTGTATTTTTTCTGACGGGCCTCGATTTTGCGTTTTATCTCCATCACAACCCGGCTTTCAGGTGTAAGGTCATTATATCCCCTGATCCGGAATTTCCTCCGCAGCATTATGCCTTCGTGCTTTTCGGCATAACATGAGAAATTACGGCTGTCAAAATAGATGCTTCTCACAGTGTATTCGGAGATTCCCTGTTCATTTCTTATTGCATGCATATCAGTCCGCACAAAGGATGAGATGCGCTCCCTCAGTGAATTCATACGGTGCTCCGGCACCAGGTATTTACGTTCAATCCTCAGCATATTTTAATTCTCAAAAACCACTTTGAACATACGTTTAAGATAGTCCCATGTGGAGACTTTCCCGCATACAATCTCTGCATTTACCAGCATATTGGGAAGGAATCTCTCAGGCTGCTCCTCTACAATGGCGGTAACAAAGACATTCTGTCTCTGGTCAATGAAATGCACGGTATTGTCAGAATCAATAACTTTTGCATTATAGATGCGCCTGCGGGAGTTTATTCTTAAATTCACATCGGTGCCGTTTTCTATATAGGCAAGCTGATACAGGTCGACTGGCAGGGTAACCATCATTTTTTCAAGATCGGCAACCCGTATAATAGATTCATTGTCCGGCTCCGGTGCCTGTTGTCTTATGATAGTTCCTGAAAAAGGAGCCAGGATATTGAATGCATCAATCCGCTTTTCGGTCTGCTCTATCTGTCTTTGAAAGGAATTTATATTTGTTCTTATAAGGTCAACTTCCTCGGGTTTTGCTCCTGTTGAAACCACATCCATTACAGAACGTGCGATACTCATATTTTGTTCCTTGACAAGGTAGTCATTGAGAGCCAGCTCCCAGGTCTCATCAGCGATCACCCCGTTTTCATGGAGATTTTTCATTCTTGCCACCAGCTTTTTTTGTGTTTCATATTCTTTTTCTGCAAGTACAAGCTTTTCTTTTGCAGCATTGATCTCTTCCTGCTTTTCCCCCGAAAGGGATACCCGGAGAAGTCTTTTCTGCTCTCCCAGTTGGCTTGTAAGTGCCAGCAACCGCCGTTCCTCCTCGTAGGACCTGATATGACCGATAGTATCACCCCGGTTGATTGTGTTGCCTGAAAACACCTTTTCGTTTGTAATAAACTCGGCATGGTCGCCACGCTGAAACTCCAGAACGGAGTAGTATGATATTCTGTTTGTGAGATTGTTCTTTTCAGTATTCAGGATGGTGCCGTCGGGCAACCTGGAAAGCTGCCATTCCCTGACAGGCAATACAACACCTCTTGTATTGATGTTGTAGGGAATTTCAATATATACGGCAACAGCAACCAATGCGGTCAGTACAAGAAAAACCAACGACAGCCTGAAAAGAAGGTTCATCGGAAAATATTAAAAAGGAATTTTATATAACCCTTCAAAACTACCAAAAAAAGAATTAATTCAGAAAAAATGATATCCTGATATTGAGATAACATAGCAGGGTTAAATTTTTATTTTGATGCAAAAAAATAATTTCTCTGATCCTCCCGGCCGGAAACAAAGTCTGCCGATGATTCCTGCCATGGAAAATCCCGCAGGGATTTAAACACTATATAATAACAACCCTTTTATATATCCTGTATTGTCCGTAACTTATTTTCACAAGATATATTCCGGGATCTGTTCCTTCCAGGTTAATGAATCCGCTTATATTGTCTCCCGGAGCCAAAATTTTTTCCGTAATAACCTGTCCGCTCATATTGACAAGCGAGATAATGGCTGTATATTCGATATTCTGCATAAATTCCACCCAAAGTATATCTGAAGCGGGATTGG
>PXAP01000259.1 GCA_003567115.1 Bacteroidota bacterium | reverse complement strand
GGAAAAATTGCAGTCGCAAATTGCGACCACAGAAATTCAAACAGGTTTGCAGTCGCAAAATGCGACCGCAAAAAGAAGGACTTTGCCTTATGTATTTACAGATGTTTAATAAATTAAATGAGTTGATGGATATAAGGTGGGAGAAGATAACATTATTAGGTGGATATGTCTTAGGGAAAAATCCGTAAAAATTTGTCCTAATATGTCAGTTAAAATTGGCAAATTTGTGAAAGCGGATGCCAACCTTAAGTTTTTTGAGGGAGAAGGTAATCTGATCCAGCTAAAAGACCAGATCGGTGAAATGCTTAACGCCAAGTTCTTCATTCATTTGGTTCTTAAAAGCTTCAATGCCGGTCAATAACCCTGCCATTTGCCGGTTTGGGGATTATTGGGCCGTAATCGTTATTAAGGGATTGCCCCATATTGATGGCCTCCTGACATGGTTTTGGCATCATTTGCCAGTAATCGTTATCCCCCGAAAGGGAATATAAAACTAAAACAGTAATAATATGAACGAAACAGTTGAGCAAGAAATTTATAATCGCGTAAAAGAGTTATTCGGGATGGCGCCATGGGAATACATTTATGAAACAGATATTTTTGGAGTGAAGATTCCCGGTAACAACAAAATTTATTTTGTAAGTGTCATGGGTTCTGCCGGCCAGATGTCGGCCATGTCTGCATACGACGGGTATGCTGCCCTCCAAATGTTCTGGGAACTTCAGGATGAAAATTCAGGTTTACAACCCTGGGCAATTATTGATATACCACATTTAATGATTTCCTTCCCCGGAAAGGACTGCCCTGATCTTGACAAAATGAACCTGTTTCTGCCAGAAGGTATAAATGCAGACGGGGAATTTGTGCCGGTTATTGACAAGGTGATTCCCGGATTTGTCTATTCCCCTCCTGAGGGAAGAGACCTGGATGATTTGTTAATTATCCTTGAGCAATCGATCGATGTCCTGAAAAGGGCATCTGAAGACAAATTTTTACTCATGCCTGAAGGATTTACAAATGATGATTACCTCATACGTGAGTCAAAATCCGGTCAGGCTGGATACAGGTGGAGTGACTTTTACAGGAACATTCCTCCCCGGAAAATTATTTATTCCGGTAAATACTCTAAGAAACTGCTGACCAATCTGTCGAATCTAAGTAAAACAAGAGATAAATTCCAGCTGGACCTTGTAATGTTACCTAATCCTATAATGGATAAAGGACCCAGGGGATATTTCGCTTATGCTTTGCTTATTACTAATTCGCGGACAGGCACCGTCGATGGATGCGAATTACTGACCCCATTTCCGAACCTCCATGCCATGCATGAATCAGTTCCTGAACATGTACTTAAAATGCTTGACAAAATGCCTGTTATACCTCGCGTAATTGAGGTCAAAACCTCGCTAATGGAGGTTTTGCTTACCTCTTTGCTGAAAAAAGCCGGGGTAGAAGTCAGTAGGGTAAATATGCTTGAAAGTATCGATATTGCTGCAAAAAGCCTTATGTCATATTTGAACAGGGAAGGGAATTGATTAGTTTTTGCTATCAACATAAACTATCTATCTTTATAAACAAAAACCCACCTTTTCTTTTCAGTGACAAGAAACCAGGCCGATTCTTTCAGCATCGATGATCAAAGGATAATTTATGCTGTTCCATTTCACCAATGGGTGTTGAATGTCACTTTTTAATCTGAAATTTTGTAACTTGATCTCCGGTTATGAAAATCACAGGTACACACTTCAATTATTTTTTTGTATGTCACCGGAAACTCTGGCTGTTCGCAAATGGCATACAAATGGAACATACCTCCGACCTCGTTTACGAAGGCAGGTTAATTCATGAGTCCTCATATCCACAACGTTCTGACAGATACAGTGAAATAGAAATTGAAGGAATCAAAATTGATTATTATGACTCGAAGAACAAGATTATTCACGAGGTAAAAAAGTCTGATAAAATGGAAGCCGCTCATGAATGGCAACTCAAATACTACATTTATATTTTGAAAAATAACGGTATAGACAATGTCAGGGGATTACTTGAATATCCCAAATTGCGTAGAACCGAAGAAATCTCTTTGAGCAATCGCGATATTAATGAAATAGAACTCTGCCTTTCCCAAATAACAGAAATTCTCAACTCCGACAAATGCCCGGATCGTATCAAGATGAGCATATGCAAAAAGTGCAGCTATTTTGATTTTTGCTGGAGTGGCGAAGAATAGGATTTTACAAGTTTAAAAAAGTAAAATCATGAAGAAAACTTATTACCTATTTAACCCCGGAAGACTTTCCCGCAAGGATAACACACTGAAGTTTACACCGGTTAATGAGGATGGGATTGACCAGCCACCGAAGTATCTTCCTGTCGAAGGAGTTGATGAATTATATACTTTCGGTGCTTTGGATGCCAATAGTGCACTGTACAACTTTCTTGGGAAGAATGATATTCCGGTTCATTTCTTCGATTACTACGAGAATTATACCGGATCTTTCATGCCAAAAGATTTTCTCCTTTCGGGGAAAATGATAATCGCCCAGGTCAGCGCCCATCAAAATAAAAAAGCCCGTATGGAGATTGCCGGCAAACTGGTTGACGGAGCGGGTTTTAACATGGTGAAGAATTTGCGATACTATGATACAAGGGGAAAGGACCTGCAACCAATAATTGGAAGCATCGAAAACATAATGAAAAAAATTCCTGGTGCAACCCGGATTGATGAATTAATGGGAATTGAGGGCAATATCAGGATTCATTATTATGATGCTTTCAACCTGATATTGGACACTTTTGAAATGGGAACCCGATCCAAACAACCTCCGAAAAATGAAATAAACGCCCTTATATCTTTTGGGAACATGGTTTGTTACAGTCAATCTCTCAGGGCTATCCATCAAACCCAGCTCAATCCAACAATCAGCTTTTTACACACACCCGGAGAAAGGAGATACTCACTGGCACTTGATATTGCTGAGATTTTCAAACCAATATTGGTAGATCGAGTTATCTTTAAAACTGTTAACAAAAAGGTAATCCAGGAAAGGCATTTTGAAAAACAACTTAACAAATGCTTACTAAGCCCTTCAGGAAAAAAAATATTCATTCAGGCATTTGAAGAACGGTTAAACGAAACAATCAGACACCGGACACTTAAAAAGCACGTTAGCTATAAGCATCTGATCAAGTTAGAATGCTATAAACTGGCAAAGCATGTATTAAAACTTGAAGAGTACAAACCATTTAAAATGTGGTGGTAAGCAACAATACTTTGTTGAAGTATCTTCAGTAAACCAAATTGAAATATATAGAGCATGTATGTGATTTTGGTATATGACGTGAACCAGAAACGGGTAGGAAAGATGTTAAAACTTTGCCGGAAGTACCTGAATTGGATTCAAAATTCAGTTTTTGAAGGAGAGATCACGGAAGTAAAACTAAAAGAGCTGATTATGCGGGCAGATAAAATCATTAAGGATGAGGAAGACAGCATCATCCTTTTTAAAAGCAGGGATGAAAAATGGCTCGACAAAGAAATAATAGGAAAAGAAAAAAACCCCCTCGATTTTATTATTTAAACCGGATTAATTGTAAATTTGGGAGTAATAATAATTAACCGTGGTGGTTGTTATTGTCGATGAAGCATAAAAAATTCATTAATGCATTTCAAGTATGTCAGTTCCCGGGTTCCTTGTATATTGAAATTTTTAAGTTTCAACAGCATACATGTAGTTGTCGCACCCCGGGCTTTTTTATATCATTAGACATCGACTATTTTTTTATCTTAATAATTAGTGTTATACAAAAACTAAATACCTGAATAACAATTATATTTTTTAAGTTGTCGATCGGCTATCAATCGTACCATACTGGAATTGAAATACAGTC